>CBIHMX010000233.1:0-5006 GCA_966211115.1 uncultured Gemmatimonadaceae bacterium
CCTCGAGACCCGTGCCCACCAGCGGCGTGCGGGGATTGAGCAGCGGCACGGCCTGCCGCTGCATGTTCGAGCCCATCAGCGCGCGGTTGGCGTCGTCGTGCTCAAGGAACGGAATGAGCGCGGCGGCGATCGAGACGAGCTGCTCCGGCGCCACATCCATATAGTCGATGCGGGTCGGGGCGGTCAGCGGGAAGTCACCGCGCTGGCGGCAGAGCACCAGCTCATCCATGAACGTGCCGTCGGGGTTGAGCTCGGCGTTCGCCTGCGCGATCACCGCTTCTTCTTCCTTGTTGGCGTCCAGCCAGGCGACGTCGTTGGTCACCTTGCCGTTCCGCACCACGCGATAGGGCGTCTCGACGAAGCCGAGGTCGTTCACCCGCGCGTAGCAGGCGAGCGACGTGATGAGGCCGATGTTCGGGCCTTCCGGCGTCTCGATCGGGCACATGCGCCCGTACTGCGAGTAGTGCACGTCGCGCACCTCGAACCCGGCGCGCTCGCGCGTCAGACCGCCCGGACCTAACGCGGACAGCCGGCGCTTGTGCGTCAGCTCGGCCAGCGGGTTGGTCTGGTCCATGAACTGCGAAAGCTGCGACGACCCGAAGAACGCCTGGATGACCGCGCTGACGGTACGCGCGTTGACCAGGTCGTCGAGCGAGATCTTCTCGGGGTCGGTGTTGATCGACATGCGCTCCTTCACCAGGCGCGCCATGCGCGACAGGCCGACTGAAAACTGATTCGCAATCAGTTCTCCGACAGACCGGATGCGGCGGTTCCCCAGGTGGTCGATGTCGTCCACGTGGCCCCGGCCCTCGTGCAGCTCGACGAGGTAGCGCAGGATCGCGACGAAGTCTTCCTTCGTCAGGACCGTGGTGGACGGATCGGTGGTGAGCGCCAGCCGCTGGTTGATCTTGTACCGGCCGACGCGACCCAGGTCGTAGCGCTTGGGCGAGAAGAACAGCCGCTCGAGCGCCTGCTTGGCCGTCTCCTTGTTCGGCGCGTCACCGGGACGCAGCAGGCCGTAGATCGAGCGGAGCGCGTGCGTCTCGCCCGCCTCGATCAGCTTCTGCACCTGTTCGGCCATCGTGTCGTCGGCCTTGAGCCACTTCTTCCGCTCTTCGGGCGACCAGTTGTTCGTGTTGGTCGGATCCTTGGCGAGCGTGTTCTTGATGAGCGTCGATTCGGCGCGGCCGGACGGGACAAAGGCCGAGACCTTGAGCAGATCGGCCTTCCGGAGGCGCTTGAGCAGCGTCTCCCTGAGCGCCTGGCCGGCTTCGGCCAGTACCTCGCCGGTTTCCGGGTCGACCACGTCGCGGGACAGCACGCGCGGCTGCGGGCGCTCTTCCTTCTCCAGCGCTTCGAGCTCGTCGCGGACGTCGACCGTCATGTACGAGGCGAACACCTTGATGGTCTTGATGCCGAGCCTCGTCAGGCGGTTGAGCACTTCCTCGGTGAGTTCGTCGCCCTCGCGGACGAGCAGGTCCGCGGCGGCGCGCTCGGCGGCCAGTTTCGCCTTCTTGGTCTTGGCCTTGGGCGCGTCCGGATCGGCGGCTTCGCCGGCCAGGGTGATGTCTTCGGCGATGACCGCACCGACGACTTCACGCTGGTCGGTCCGGCTCTCGCGCTTGCGCGTGAGGTCGAGATCGCGCACGCCGAAGAACAGGCGCAGAATGTCGCTGTTCCCCGCGTACCCGAACGCGCGCAGCAGCGCGGTGGCCGGGAACTTCTTCTTCTTGTCGATGTGAACGTAGATCACGTCGTGGATGTCGACCGTGAACTCGACCCACGACCCGCGGAACGGAATGATGCGGGAAGAGATCAGCCGCTGGCCGTTCGGGTGCGTCGATTCCTCGAACACGACGCCCGGCGAGCGGTGGAGCTGGCTCACGATGACACGTTCAGCGCCGTTGATCACGAAGGTGCCCAGCTCGGTGAGCAGTGGCAGCTCGCCGAGGTAGACTTCCTTCTGGATGATGTTGCGCGGGCGCTTGAGTCCGTTGACGTCCTCGTTGATGACCAGCTGCAGCGTCGCCTTGAGGGGCGCCGAGAAGGTCATGTCGCGCTCGATGCACTCTTCGACCGAGTACTTCGGTTCGCCGAGCACGTAGCTGACGAATTCGAGCGAGAAGTTTTCGTGGACGTCGGAAATGGGGAACAGTTCCTTGAAGACCCGCTCGAGGCCGACGTCCTCGGTGTGGTGCGCCGCGGCGTCTTTCTGGAGGAGGGACTGGAAGGCCCTGGTCTGGATATCGAGGAGGTGGGGCATGCCCATCCCCTCGTCGAGCTTCGTGAACGTGATCTGCTTCATCGATTCAGGCATGGATCACCCGGGAACAGGCGAAAACACCAGAAGCCCCTTTGCCGGGGGCCTGGTGCAGTAAACAGCGGATGGTGTGCGGTAGTTGAGTCACGATGCGCTTCGATGGAGGAAGGTCGCCGGGAATCGGGAATCGGGAATCGGGAATCTTTGGCGGTTCGATTCCCCATTCCCGATTCCCCATTCCCTGCTACTTCACTTCCACCGTCGCGCCGGCTGCCTCGAGCTTGCTCTTGACCTGTGCTGCTTCGTCCTTGCCGACGCCGGTCTTCACTTCCTTCGGCGCGCCATCGACGAGGTCCTTGGCTTCCTTCAGGCCAAGCCCGGTGAGTTCGCGGACCACCTTGATGACCTGGATCTTCTGCGCTCCGGCGGCAGTCAGGACCACGTTGAACTCGGTCTGCTCCTCAACGGCTGGAGCCGCCGCCGCGCCGCCGGCCGCCGGGCCAGCCGCCGCGACCGCGATGGTCACGTTGAACTTTTCCTTGAACGCCTCGGTCAGCTCGACCAGCTCCGACACTTTCATGCTGCCGATCGCTTCGAGGATGTCGTCTTTGCTCAGGGTCGCATTTGCCATTGTTCTCTCTCCAGTGACGTGCCCAGGCGATGCTGGGATTGTTCGTTCACAATTCCGTTAGGCAATCCGGACCGCCGCTGCGCCACGGGGGCGCCGCGGTGATCCCGCCTGGGGGTTACGCGGTCTGCTCCAACTGCTCTTTCCTCGCGTCGAGCGCGAGGGCAAACATCATCAGGACGCTGTTCATCGCGCCGGCGAACAGGCCTAACGCGACCTCCTTCGACGGCAGGGTCGCCAGCTTCTTGACATCGGCTTCGGAAACGGCTTCACCCTCGACCAGCCCGCCCTTGAGCGCGGGCCGCTGTTCATTCTCTCGGGCGAAATCGACCAGCACCTTGGCGGCGGCGGCGGCGTCCTTCGACACGGCCACGCCGGTCGGTCCCTTCAGCGTGCCGCCCGCCAGGCCGCTCTCGTTCACGGCGCGCAGGGCGAGCGTATTCTTGATGACGACGTATTCGACACCAGCCTTGCGCAGGCGGCGGCGAAGGTCCGTCATCCGCTTCACGTTGAGGCCCGTGAAGTCGGTGAAGTAGAGTGCCGTGGCGCCGTCGATCTTGGATCGCAGCTCCGATACGAGCTGTTCCTTCTCGGTTCGCTTCATCGCTCGTTACCGGTAGGGGGTGGTGTCGACCCGCACGCCGGGTCCCATGGTGCTGGAGACCGAAACGTTCCTGACGTAAACGCCCTTGGACGCCGCCGGCTTGGACCGGACGATCTGGTCCATGAACGCGCCGAAGTTGCTTTCGAGGGCGTCGAGCGCGAACGAGACCTTGCCGATGGCGGCGTGCACGTTGCCGGCCTTGTCGACGCGGAACTCGATCTTGCCCGCCTTCGATTCGCGAACGGCGCGGCCGACATCCATCGTGACCGTGCCGGCCTTCGGGTTCGGCATCAGCCCGCGCGGACCGAGTACGCGACCGAGCTGGCCGACCTGGCCCATCTGGTCGGGCGTGGCGATCATGATGTCGAAGTCGAGCCAGCCATCCTTCACTTTCTGCAGGAACTCATTGCCGACAAAATCGGCGCCGGCTTCCTGCGCGTCGCGCGCCTTGTCGCCGACGGCGATCACGAGGACGCGGACGGCCTTGCCGGTGCCGGCGGGGAGGACGACCGTACCACGAACGATCTGGTCCGCGTGCCGTGGATCGACGCCAAGCCTGACCGCCACTTCGACCGTTTCGTCGAACTTGGCGAACGAATTCCCCTTCACGATTTCGAGGGCTGCCTTGGGCGCGTACGCCTTGACGATGTCGCGCAGCTCGGCCGCCTTGCGGTACTTCTTGCCGTGGGTGCGCATTACTTGTCGACCTCCACGCCCATCGACCGGGCCGCGCCGGCAACCATCGCCATGGCCGACTCGATCGAGTCGCAATTGAGGTCGGGCATTTTCACTTCGGCGATCTTGCGGACCTGGGCCTTGCTGAGCTTTCCGACCTTCACGCGATTGGGCTGACCGGAGCCTTTTTCGAGGCCGAGTTCCTTCTTGATCAGGATGGCCGCGGGCGGCGTCTTGAGGATGAAGGTGAAGGACTTGTCGGCGAAGATGGTGATTTCGACCGGCAGGATGAGGCCATCCTGGCTCTGCGTGCGGGAGTTGAACTCCTTGCAGAATGCCATGATGTTGATGCCCTGGGGGCCTAACGCGGTTCCCACGGGCGGTGCCGGATTCGCGCGCCCCGCCGGTATCTGGAGCTTGACGAATCCCGTGACTTTTTTGGCCATGCAGTTCTCTCCTCTGCGTGTTCCGCAGGCTCGAGAGATTTTTCGGCTGAGGAGCGATTCACGGACCGGGCACGGGGCACGAGGGACGAGGCGAGGGGTTGGAACCCCATGCCCCGGGCCTCATGCCCAGGCTTCGTTTCCGTCTTCGCCACCAGCACCGAACATCTCCGGCTCTGCGGCGTCCAGACTCCCACTGTTTGATTAGCGTCGTTGTGGTATCCGACGGTGCGCTCCTCGCCGCTCAGCGGCCGCCCCGCGCAAGGGCCATTCTCATTGACGATTGACGATTGACGATTGACGATTGACGATTGACGATTGGTGATTGGTGATTGGTGATTGGTGATTGGCAGAATGGTGCGGCGACCATCAAATCGTCGATCGTCGATCGTCAAT
>CBIHMX010000234.1:0-4982 GCA_966211115.1 uncultured Gemmatimonadaceae bacterium
GTCGAGGTCAACCTGACCGTTCCATTCCTGCTCACCCAGGCCGCCGTGCCGGCGATGAAGTCGCAGGGCTATGGCCGGGTCGTCAACATCTCCTCCACCGCCGGACGAATGGTCAGCACGCTGGGCGGTGCGCACTACACCGCGACGAAAACGGGCCTGCTCGGCCTGACGCGCGCCGCGGCGAAGGAGCTTGGCGCCTACGGCATCACCGTCAACGCGGTGACGCCGGGCATGATCGACACCGAGCTGACACGGGAGAGCGCCAGCGATGAACGACTCGAGCGTATGGCGAAGGGGTTCCCGATCCCTCGCCTGGGGACGTCGCTCGAAGTGGCGGACGTGATCTGTTTCGCGGCGTCGGAGGCTGCCGGGTACATCACCGGCGCGACCTTCGACATCAACGGTGGCGACCTGATGATGTGAGGACTGAATGAAGGAGAATACGCGGGTCCTCCTGGCGTTAGGCGCCGCCCTTCTGGGCGGGGTCATCATTGCGGCGTCCGGCAATGAGGCGCTCATGCGCGCCTCGGAATGGGTCGTGCCGATCGGGACGCTGTGGATCAACGCCATACGGATGACCATCATCCCGCTGGTGGTCTCGCTGCTCATCACCGGCGTCGCGGGCGCGGCCGACATGCGGGCGATCGGCCGCATTGGCGGCCGGAGCCTGCTGACGTTCTTCCTGCTCCTCACGGGAACGGCGGTCGTCATCATTCCCATTGCCGTGGTCGCGTTCCGGCTCTACGGGCCGAACACCGCCCAGCCACCTCTGCCCCCAGGGGCCGCGGAAGCGGCGGGCCTGATCTCCGCCGAGGGCGCCCCGCCTGGATTCACCGACTGGGTGGTTTCGCTCGTTCCTGTGAACCCGGTTGCGGCCGCGGCGAATGGCGCCATGCTGCAACTCATCCTGTTTACGCTGATCCTGGCGCTCGCGATCGCGAAAACAGCGCCGGCGGTGCGTGACCCGTTGCTGGCCGTGTTCCGCGGCCTGTCCGAGGCCATGCTGGTGATCGTGCGCTGGATCGTGGCGCTCGCCCCGTTAGGCGTCTTTGCCCTGGTGTTACCGCTGGCTGCACGCGGCGGGGCTGGCGTGGCGGGAGCGGTCGGATTCTACATCGTCGTCTATTCGCTCGCCTGCATTTTCGCCATCCTCCTGCTCTACCCGGTGGTGGCGCTGTGGGCAAAGATCCCGTTGCGGATGTTTGCCCGCGCTACGCTACCGGCGCAATCGGTGGCATTCGCGTCGTCGT
This sequence comes from uncultured Gemmatimonadaceae bacterium, assembly GCA_966211115.1. GTDB lineage: Bacteria > Gemmatimonadota > Gemmatimonadetes > Gemmatimonadales > Gemmatimonadaceae > JABWBJ01. Next base: position 1,251 of record CBIHMX010000234.1, read on the forward strand.
CGTCCATGGCGTCACTACCGGCGCTGGTCGAGGGGGCGGAGCGAGTGCTTGACGTGCCAGCGCGCATTACCGGGTTCGTGCCGCCACTCGCGATCTCGATCTTCCGGATCGCGGCGCCCGTTTCCTGGACCATCGGCGCGCTTTTTGTCGGCTGGTTCTACGGTATTCCGTTAGGCATCGGCGCACTGGCCACCGTGGCGTTCGCGTCGATCTTCCTTGCGTTTGCGGCACCGGGCGTGCCGCGCGGTGCGTTCCTGATGCTGGCGCCGCTGTTCGTTGCCGTCGGCTTGCCCGTCGAAGGCATTGGAATACTCATCGCCGTGGACGCGATCCCCGACCTGTTCGCGACGGTCCTCAACGTCACGGGAGACATGGCCGCGACCGCGATCGTCGCCAGGCAGGGCGAGTGACCCGCCTCAGGGCTGAGCGATGGTCAACACAGGATCGCTGAGGATTTCGCGCCAGATCTCATACACGGTCCTGATTGCCTGCCAGCGCGGTTCGTCGATACCAATCGGGACGATCCAGCGGTTGGAGGTCGCCGGATACTGATCGAAGTAGAGTGCTGTTCGCCGCTTTACCTGGCCCGAATGCAGCGTCAGAAAATGAACGGCGCCGTCACTCGCGGTTTCCCTTCCCCCGCCGCCTTCGACGAACTGCAGGTTCGCAAGCCGTGCCTTGATCGACTCGGCCAGCGGCTGCGAGCGCGCATCGGAGAGAATGAGCGATGGACCCGGCGCACTCAGGTACGGTGATCCCGTCGGCCGCATCGTGAAATTCGTCAACATCTTCACTTCGTTGCCCTTTACGGCAATCAACAGGGCGCGATACAACCCGTCGAGTCCGACATTCTCCAGCTGGATTTCCCACTCAGGTAGTGGCAACAGCGGAGGCGTGTGATCCACCTGTGCCGCCATCGGAAGACGCGTCCGCACCTTCAGTGCCTGCGCAATGCGCAGCCTGATCGGGGCACTGGCACCGGCATCGAAACTCGTGTCAGACATGGAACGCCTTCCGGATCATGGCCCACAGCCTGCCATAAGGGGTGCCGATGCAATACATGGAACCGAGCCGGCACAGGAGACGATCGACCGATGCCTTGAGACCACCGCGAAGGACAAAGCAGGAACATCCGTATCCGGGTCGGGCGCTGGCATCGAGGACACCGGTACGAAAGTCGGCCACCGCGCTGCCAGCGTAGTCCATCCGCATCGGAACGCAATTCTCGAGGCGAACCTGGTTTTCCCCGCGAACCGCAATGGGTTCATCGAGCGAATCCTTCCGGGCGTGCACCATCTCGTGCGCCAGCAGGATGTAGGGCAGGATGCTCGTGCCTCCGCACACATCCTTGTCACCGAAATCCACCGTCCTTGGATACCACCAGATCTCATGATTCTCGTAGCCTGACGAGTTCTCCGAGTACCAGATCGTGAACGCAATCTCGTCGCCGACGAGGTCGGCGAGCATGTTCGTACCCGCGCGGTGGTCGCAGTAGGCAGAGCAGGTTGGCGCACCGATCGACACCTTTCCGCTTGCCGCATCGACGGCCGCGACCGGCCCACCGCAGATCTTCGCCAGCGCGTCCGCGACCCGCTTGGTGAATCCCTCGGCCGTCACTTCCACTGTCAACGACATGTCGCCGCCTGACGAAGTTCACGAACGGGCCACGGGAACGGACACTCCTGGAGGCGCCAGCGAGCTCGATGGACGTCCACCAACTCGCTGGCGCTTCCCCCTCGGCGGCAGGCAGTACCGGTCATTTCTTTCGTGGGGATCGCTTCTTCACATTCACCTGCTTCGCGATCACCTGCGGAATGATCGGATCGATGGAAATGATGTTGTCCCCATCGCAACTCGCCTGCGGATTCACTTCGATCCTGACTAGGCAATTGCCGGTCTTCGGATGTTTGCGGACGAAGACCTGCAGGCAGAGTGCACCGGCCGGCGTCCAGCCGCCGCTGGCCGCGCAGAGTTCCGACGTGTCCGATCCGCACTGAATTTCACCGTTTGCGCACTTCACGCATCCTGCTGACATGGTTCGTTCCTCGAGCTGGGGACGGTTGACTCACTTCAGGGAGACCTTCCGAGCCGCGCGGCCTGCCCGGCGGCGTACTGCGACAGCGGGCGCGCCAGGGAATCCGGTGACGCCCACCACGACATGAACGCGATGTAGTACTGGCGGGCCCGCGACGTATCGCCTAACGCGTTGTAGGAGTCGGCCCGCCGGAGGAGCGAGAGGCTCCGGAACCCCCAACCGGTGTCCATCGATTCGGTCGAGAGAGGAAGGCTGTCGAGTCGACTGAACCGGGCCACGGCCAATCGGTGATCACCGAGCCTGGCGGCGACCACCGCCTGGATATAGGCCCGCGTTGCCTCGCTCCACATGGGAGCGGCGCTGTCGATAGACGCCATCAGCAGCCGTCGCGACTGCGCCCGGTCGCTTGTGCTCACCACGATTGCACGCCATAGCGGATCGCTCACAGACACACCGGCATCCCAGGATGCCAGTGCCGCGGAATCGAGCATGAGCGCGGCCGCCATGTCGCTGGTCACGCGCTCACGCAGTGCTCGCCGTTGCCGGTCGTCATAGCGAGAATCCGACCAGAGCCTCGAGACGGCACGCAACTCCTGTTGCAGCGCCGGACCCGCGGTTCCGGTCGCGCCAAGGATCTGGATCCGCGCGATTGGAAGTTCGGCTCCGCCAAAAGGGATCATCGCGTTCGTCGCAGGATCCGAGATGAACCGTTGCAGCGGAACGGCCGACCGGATGTTCATGGCGCGTGCCGGCTGGCCCGTGGCCAGAAATGGATTTGCCGCCAGGATCCTCGGCACCGCCCCCGTCCGGGGCAGTTCCTGGAGCGTGCGCTCCGTGATGCGCCGAGCCTGCCCGAAACTGTCGGCGGCCAGCCAGATGTTGCCGAGTCTCACCAGGTCGTCGGGTGTGGTATCTGCCTTCAGTTTCAATGCGCTTTCCGCGAAGCGCAGGGCGCTGTCGGTGATCGCCATCATCCGGTCCGGCGCGGCAATGCCCAGGCGTCTTCGCTGGGCCAGTAACGCGGTGACCATTTCTTCGCGCGGCCTCACGTCCTGCTCGGCGTACGTAGCCCACCGCCTGACGAGGGCAATGTACCGCTCGAAGAACCGGCTGGCGCCTGACCGAATACGGGCCCTGTCGCCTGCCTCGAAGTCGGTATAACGCATCCAGGCGACGGAGTCGTCGAGGATCACCGGACAGAAGAACTCCTGCCGGTCGGGGTTGCCGGCCTCCCACGGCGGTCGCACCTGGTCCTGCAGCCACTCGAATCCGGGACACACGCCGCGCTCCGCGGCTGTGTTGATCAGGCCGAACATTTCAGACAAATGATCGTATCCGAGGTCGAACGTCGGCTGCAGTCGCAGGATTTCACTGACATCGCGAATCGCGACGTTGGGGTTCCCTCGCGGTTGCAAGGAACTGTCGGCCATCTGGCGCAATCCCGGATCGCGCAGCTCGACCGTCCCGCGAAGGAGCAGGGAAAACACATCGGTGGGGTCGTTGGCCAGGATGGTCGCGTAGGCGGCCCTCGCCCCTTCATAGTCACCGGACTGAAAGGCGTAAAACCCGGCAATCCGCAGGCTGTCGTTATGCCCGAGTCGTCCCGTTTGCGCGGCTGCCGACGTGCTGAGTTGCGCGATCGCGGGCGCGAGCGCCGCCAGACGGCGCGGGACGGCCTTCGAACCGAGGTACAACGT
>CBIHMX010000235.1:0-4981 GCA_966211115.1 uncultured Gemmatimonadaceae bacterium
AGTCCGTCATTCGTGACCGTGGCAACGGACGCGTTGCTGGTGGTCCACGTGAAAGGCCGACCCGAGAGGACGCGACCACCGCCGTCGAGCGCTTCGGCAACCAGCAGGAACGTCTCGCCCACGCGCATCGCATGGTTGTTGTGCGAAAGCCGGACGAAGCTGACCGGCGTCGGGTTCACCGTGACTTCCGAAAACGCGTTCTTTCCGACCGTGCTGGCCGCGATCATCACGGTTCCGATGGTGCGACCGGTAACGACGCCTGACGCGGAGACGGTCGCGATGGCGTCATCCTCACTGGACCACGTCACCCGGCGCCCCGCCATCAATTGACCGGCGCCATCGCGGACTTCGGCACTCAGCGTGAGGTTGGCACCGACCGCAACCGTTGCACTCGACGGCGTGACCGCAATGGACTCGACCTCGCCGTCATCGGGGCTCGTCGAATCCGATGAGCATCCCGTCGCCACGGACAGCGCGGTCGCCCAACACATCGCCTGCAGGAACGCGCTGCCGCGCGTCCACGGGACAAATGGCCCCAATCGACTAACCTCAGCGAGCCGGAAAACCGCGCCAATACAGCAGGAATGCCCGAACGTACAGCGCCCGCGCTGAACGCGGTATCAATCGAAAGGGCAATGCGCGCGTAATCCCTGCGTCAACAGCAGGCTGAACAACACGTTAGGCTGCTGGCGACGAGGTGCCTGCAGCGCTACCGGGATCAGCCGTAGTGACCGCGGGAGGGAGGCGTGGGCTGGCCACGCAGCGTTGGCTGAGAGCCCAACCAGTCGTGGTAGGCGACTCTCTCCTTTGCCAGCCTCGTGTACAGGTCGCGCACGACGCGGTCGAGGTCCGCGATGTCTTCGCGCAGGTGGGTCGATTCTTCCCGGCGGATGGGGATGCGGAGTTCCAGTTCGCCGATCTGCGCTTCGCGGACGCGCAGCGATTCTTCGAGCTCGTCGATCACGGCCTGTACCTTGGCCTGCGCCGCAAAGCCACGCTCGACGCTGCGCACATCATCGACCGTACCGCTGGCGATGTGCTGTCCAATGGCCGAAAGGGTCTTGTTCGACCGATCGAGTTCCCGGCGTTCGGTTTCGGCCTGCAGGTTCAACGACTGCAAGCGCGACTCGATGTCGATGACTTCAGCCGAGATGGATTCGTATCTCTTGCGACGCTCGTCGAGCAGGTCTTCCTGCAACCGGAGATCATCGACCCACGTGCGCATCTTGCGTTCGTGCGTCTGGATCGCCTGCTCGGTCCGCCGCCGCCGCTCATCTTCCTCGCGGACGTTGCGATACGACAGGACGCACCATTCCTCGAACCGTTGCGGCGTCATCGGCGCCCCGGTGCGCGCGCGATCGTGCGGGTCGAGATGCTCGTCGAACTTTCCCTGCGTGTAGTCGGTGTACAGGCTCTGGAGTTGCTCGCTGTAATAGATACCGACGCTCCTCGGCTGGAACAGCTTGAGGATCAGCAGGCCGAGAAAGAGAAAGCTGAGGAAGACGCCGAGTGCGACCTGGGTGCCGGAATAGTCGGGGTTCTCCATCAGGACACTCAGGACTTCGCTCCTGGAACGGAGCCCGTCGTCGAGCAATGGCACGCCAAAGCGGGTGGACAGCACCGAAGCCGGCGCGCGGTCGAAGGCGAACAACGTGCTGTCGCGCTCCATTCCCACTTCCGCAATGCGACGTTTCAGGTCGGCGGCGCGCTCTTCCATCGCAATCACGGCGGCGCCGCGCCCATAACGACCAGAAAGCCCCTGGCCGGCGGCTTCGAGAATGCCTTCGGATTGCGTCGCGTTCAGCGCACTGTCGAGCGGGCGAAGTTGCTCGTCGTAGCGAGCCGCCAGTGCCGTGCGTGCCGAGGCGATGCTCGTGCCGTTGCGCGAACGGATGGTGTCGATGACGTCGCTGCGAAACACGAGCTGCGCGAGGAACGGAGCGGTGATCCAGAGCGAAACGACCACGATGACGCCGCGGATGACGAGACCGGCCACGAACTTTCGCTGCTCGACGAGCCCGTCGAAGAGTCCCTCGTCCGCCTTGTCCTTCGGGGACAGCATGCGCTGGTAGTACGCGCGCGACGTATCCATCGTGACGAACGTGGCATCGGCGAGCCAGATCACGAAGAAGAGACTCATGGCGGCGGCCAGGCCGGTGACGATCGAACCAGCGCCCACGCCGAAGAGGGAGCCGACGTAACCCCATGACACGGCCTCGGCGGAAGCCATGATCACGATCAGCACCCTCGCGCAGAAGATCCAGAACTTCGCGGTAGGTGTCTGCAGTTGTTGGCCATGCGGCTGCAGCGAAAACTGCGCGAAGAATTCACGCAGTGCCTCACCGGAAAACGACCAGCGCTGTTCTACCGGATGCTCGACCGGAGTGATCTCACCAATGGTGAGGTCACGATTCGCGGCCGGCTCACGCTTCAATGCTCGCATCTACTACTCGGCGACTCCGCACGGTTCGCCGCCGGATTGCGCGGCCCACATCGACAGCAAGGTTTCGCGACTCGCGGATGATCGCGGTGAGCATTGCATTTGATCAGCCCCCCGACCGGAGCGCGAAGCATCACGCACGGTCTCAACAATACAATTCCCCTCATCAATAACGCCACTGTGGCGGTAATGCAGCGCCAACGAAACCTTCAGGACGTATCTGGCGGCGTTTCAGAGCCGCGTCGCTTCTTACGGGTCGTGACAATTCTCCCAAACCGTGTCCAATGTCCGCCTTCAAACGTGTCGTCCCTTACGCAGCAGACGCCCTCGATCTTCCTGTGCGGAACGTCGATGAAGCAGCGCCCCATTACGTGTCGAGACTCGGATTCCAGCTTGTGTCCCGGGTGGACGCGCCGCGGAAAAGCGTCATTCTCGAGCGAGACTCGGTCCGAATTGCGCTTGTTGAAAACGGTCGGGATCCTGAGCAGGAAGGTGCGTATCTCGAAGTGGATGACGTTGAAGCAGTATTTGAGGAGATCAACGGCAGGTCACCTACGGACAAGGACATAGAGCTTCAAAACAACAAGGGCAGATCACAACGCGTGTTTTTCCACATTGCACCGGATGGCTTGTGTTTCATGATCGGCGAACAGGCGTGAGAGAGCTTCACCTGAGGTCATGACCGAACTAGAACCGTGGGAATCGGACCGGCCACTTTCCGTCGAAATGGTGTCGGACGCAATCAGCGCCAGCTTCCCGGATCTGGATCGATCGAAACCTCGATTTCTCGGTTTCGGGCTGGGAGTATGACGCGTGGCTTACGGCCGACGGGTGGGGGTTCCGGTCGACTGGACTCGCCGGTCAATGTCAGCGAAGGACCGCACGGTCTACCGAGGTTCATCCATCATGACCGGTCGCCGGAGCATCTCAGTCGCTCCTGAACGCGATGGCGGGATCTACGGTGGCTGCCCGGCGCGCGGGAATGGCACTCGCCAGGACCGAGACTGCGAGCATTGAGAAGATCACGACCGCGTACGTGACCGGGTCTGTCGGCTCGACTCCGAACAACACATCGCGCAGGTAGCGAGTGAGCGCGAACGCGGCGGCGAGTCCTATCGCCGTGCCGGCGATCGCCATGCTGAGACCGCGCCTCACCACCATCCCCAGCACCGCTCCGCGCGGCGCGCCCAGGGCGATCCGCACGCCGATCTCGCGCTGGCGACTGCTGACCAGGTACGACAGCACACCGTACAGACCAACGGCGCCCAGGATGAGACCGAGCGCGCCGAACAGGCCAAGAAGCACGGTGAGGAGTCGTGGGCGAGCTACCGCGTCGCCGACGAGCTGGTCGAAGGTCGTGACCGAGGTGATCGTCTGCTCCCGGTCGACCGACCAGATGGCTTCGCGGACCGCGTTCACCACGGCGAGCGGTTCACCCTGTGTGCGTGCGACCAGGGTCACACCCACACGAGAGTTCATCATGTTGTTGATGTAGATGGTTGGCTGGACGGGTTCTTCGATCGACGTCTGCCGGATGTTTTCCACGACCCCGATAATCGGCACCGGGGTGTCGCCAAGACGTATCGTTTTTCCGACGGCGCGACCACCGGGGAAATGGGCTTCCGCCAGCGCCCGGTTGACAATGAAGCTCGGTTGGCCGCCAAATACCGGTGCTTCACCTGGCGTTGGCGCACGCAGCGCACCGTCGTCCACGTTGTATTCGCGACCATCGATCATGCGCGCGCCGATCGTCGCGAAGTACCCGTCGCTGATGTGATGCAGCGGCGCTGACGGTGGCTGGTCCCCCGGTCTGGGGTTCATCCCTTCCGGCACGAAGCCGACCCGTTCTCCGTTGCCGCGGAACGGGGCGTGCTTGGTGGCGCCGGCCGACACAATTCCCGGAACCGTGCGAACGCGGTCGATGATATCGCGATACACCTGGCGGTACGCCTGATTCGGATGCCGTGACGTGTTGATGGAGAAATTCACCGCCAGGATTTTGTCCGGGCGAAAGCCAAGGTCGACGCGCAACAGCTCGATGAAACTGCGCGTCATGAGTCCGGCGCCGACGATCAGAACAACGGCCAGCGCGACCTCGACGACCACCAGCCCCGACCGCAGCCGCTGACTGCCGCCCGACACAAGGCCGCGGCCCGCCTCGCGAAGGGCGGTCTGGAGGTCGGTCGCCCGTGCCCGCAACGCGGGAGCGAGACCGAACAGCAGCCCGGTAACGATCGAAGCCAAGAGGGCGAACGCCAGCACCGTGCGATCCAGCGTGACCTCGGCCGTGCGCGGCAACTGGCCCGCCGCCAACGCGACCAGGGCTCGCGCACCGAACGCGGCCCCGGCGACACCCACGGCCCCGCCGATGAGCGACAGCATCACGCTTTCGGTCATCATCTGTCGGGCGACGCGGCCCGGTGTGGCGCCCAGCGACAGGCGGAGCGCGACTTCACGCTCTCGCATCGTGGAGCGTGCCAGCAGCAGGCTGGCCACGTTCACGCACGCCATCAACAACACAAAGCCGACGGCGCCTAACAG
>CBIHMX010000236.1:0-4951 GCA_966211115.1 uncultured Gemmatimonadaceae bacterium
ACGTAATACAGCGACGCATCAGCGGCTACGATCCAGTCGTCATCTTCAGCGACGAGCGGACCTGACCACTCCGGCAGGGTTGCTTCCCAGTCGTGGCGTGCGGCACCAATTCGGGCCCCCGGCGCTTCGGCGATGTCCGGCGTGCCGGCAGCGCGATTGCGCATCGAGCCCAGCATCTGCTCGAGGACGTGCGGGGACGAAGCTGAACCAGGCCCAAATACACCGGCGAGCGCGCTCATCGTCCCCCGAATATGCAACGGGCCGCCATCAGGCGGCCCGGCGACTCACCACCGATAGTGAGCGAATGCCTTGTTGGCCTCGGCCATTCGATGCGTGTCTTCCTTTTTCTTGACCGCATTGCCTTCGCCCTTCGATGCCGAAATGACCTCGGCAGCGAGCTTTTCGGACATCGACTTCTCGTTGCGCTCGCGCGAGTAGAGGATCAGCCAGCGCATCGCCAGTGCGGTGCGGCGATCGGGACGGACCTCGACGGGAACCTGGTACGTGGCGCCGCCGACGCGGCGGCTCTTCACCTCGACCACCGGCTTGAGGTTCGACAACGCCTGCTTGAAGACGTTGACGCCGGGCTGGCTCGTCCGCGACTCCACGAGGTCCATGGCGCCGTAGAAGATGCGTTCGGCGACCGCCTTCTTGCCCTCGTACATGAGCGAGTTGATGAACTTCGAGACGGTCTGGCTATCGTAGCGCGCATCCGGAAGCACCGGACGACGGACTGTTTTCTTGCGGCGGCTCACTTCTTTCCTCCGGTGCCGGCCTTCGGCTTCTTGGTTCCGTATTTCGAGCGACTGCGATTGCGGCCCGAGACGCCAGCTGCATCGAGCGTCCCGCGAACGATGTGGTAACGGACACCCGGCAGGTCCTTCACACGTCCGCCGCGCACGAGCACGATGGAGTGCTCCTGCAGGTTGTGTCCTTCTCCGGGGATGTACGCAATCACTTCGAACTGATTCGTCAGGCGGACCTTGGCGACTTTCCGAAGCGCCGAATTCGGCTTCTTGGGCGTCGTGGTGTACACACGCGTGCACACGCCGCGTCTGAACGGATTCTGCCGCAGGGCTGGTGTCTTGCCCTTGGCGGAGACGGCGCGACGAGCGCGCCGTACGAGCTGGTTGATTGTCGGCATCCCTTGTGGCTCAACGAAAAAACACGCCCCACAAAGGCTGGGGCGGAGAAGACGCGAATGATAGGCGTGCGCCTGAGCCCCCGTCAAGCCGTTGAGGTCCGCAAGTTAAGCCTCCGCATGACGTTCCGATCCCGGAAACGGGGTCAGACGCCATTTCCGGAAAACAGCGTCTGACCCCGTTTCTAGTGGTAAAGCTCCGCGGGGTCGGCGGCGGCGAGGTCGGACCAGAACGATGCGAGCTTCTGAGCGACAGCGTCGAGGTAGGTTTTTCCCTTCTCTGCTGACGCGCGGGCCGGGTTTCCGACGCCGGTGTCGTCGGTGACTTGAGTCCAGGGTCGCGGCATCCAGGCCCATCCCTCGCGGAACGCCTGAACCCGATTCTTTCGGGCGGCACCAGACCCAGCCGACTCGAGCGATCGGACGAGGTCAGGCCGCAGGTGCATGGTTACGCTCGTCTCCAGTTCACCGGCGTGATCACCAGGGTCATCGAAGTGCTCGGTCGCGGGCACTACCTGGTACCAGTTCACCTGCGCCAGGAGCATGGGGGTCGCGGGCTGCAGCTCGCGGATGATCTGCTTGAAATCATTGCCGCCGTGCCCGTTGAGGATCACCAGCTTGCGGACGCCATGCCTTTCCAGCGACGGCAAGAGATCCCGTAGCACGGCGATCTGCGTGGACGGCATCATGTTCAGGCAGAAGGGAACGTCTCGCTGCCCCGTGTTCACGCCGAACGGAACGCACGGAAGGACCAATACGCGAGCGCCTTGTTCCCAGGCAAGAGCCGCTGAGGCGACCGCAATGGCCTCGGTTTCGAGATTGTCCGTCGCGTAAGGCAGGTGCGTGTTGTGCGCTTCCGTCGCGCCCCAGGGGAGGATCGCGATTTCAAATCGCTGCGACCGGATCTCTTCCCAGGTGGACTCAGCGAGAACGAAAGGTCGGGGCATTTGGATGCAGGGACCGAGTTCGGGTCAGGGTTCTGGATTCTCGTTTCCGGCGGCGCACGAAACACGATTCTGCCGCCAAACCCTGAACCCCGAACCCTGAACGGTCAAACCAGGAACCCGGACCTACCTCTTAACCAACTTCGCGCCCGTCAATTGCGCGATCGCGGCAAGCGTGGTCTGGGCTGCGTTCAGCCCGAGCCGGAAATCCTTGTCGCTGTACGTGGTGTACAGGTCCGTCGGCTGGTGCCAGTTCGGATCCCACCCGGCGCCGATCTGCGCGCCGCGTTCATTCTCGCGAAGACTGATGGCCGGAATGATGTCCTGGAACGGGCCGGAATCGGTGTTGGTCATGTGCGGACCAACCGTGGCCGGGTAATCGGTGGCGTACTTGTTGTTGGCTTCGTGAAAGACGAACGCCAGCGTCATCGACGAATCGGCCATCTTCGAATTCATCTGGAACTCGATGTTGACGTCGGCCTCCGGCCGTTGCTCGGGACTGAACGTCCCGTCAGCGCGGGGCATGCCGTGATCGAACATCATCATGTCGTGCTGAATCATGCCTAACCATTTTGGCTCCGGATACCGGCCAGACCCCGCGGGATCTTCCTTGCCCTGCATGGCCTGCCGCTGGGCGATATAGGCACGGGCACCGTTGAGGCCGGACTCCTCGTTGTTCCATAGCACAAAGCGGATGCTTCGATCCGTCTGCACGTCGGGCGAACTGAAGATCCGCGCGAGCTCCATCACGATAGCCGTACCCGAGCCATCGTCGTTGGCGGCTTCACCCCAGCCAATGCCATCCATGTGGCCACCGACGATGTACATCTCCTCAGGCCGAGTCGTGCCGACCTTCGTACAGAAAACCTCCTCGCGCGGCGTCGTGCCGATCGGCGTCTGCTCCGCGTTGAGCGCTCGCAATCTCGCATCGGGTTGCCGCAGCGAATCGTTGTTCACGCCGGTGCGGTTCCTGTTTCCGCGCATCCGGCTGCCGCCGGGTCCCGATGCCACGCCGGTGATCGGTCCCATGGCGCGGTTGTCACCGCGACCCTGAGCGCCGCCACGCGCACCGGGAGCGTTGGCACCTCCGCCGCGGCGGCCGGCGCCACCACCACGCGGTGGATTCTGTGTGTACTCGTACCGAATGCGCTCGGTGTTCGAGCAGCCGTAGCTCTTGAGTTGCGCCTCGATCCAGTCGACGGCATCCCGGTTCCGCTGGGTCCCCTGCCGGCGATCACCGAACTGCGTGAGCCCCTTGATGGTCGCCTTGTACTTCTCGAGCTCGAGACGGCCGACCATGTCGCGGATGGGATCGGCGGAGTCGGCCGGAGCGGCGGTGTTCTGCGCTCCGGCGATCGTCGCGAACGATACTGCAAGCGTGGAAATCAGGATTCGTCGCATGGCTTGTCCCTGGTTTTGTCCAACTTCACCCGCCACCCGGCATTCAGGCTCAGGGTTGCACGGCTTTCGTATCCGGCTTCGGGTTCTTCACGTATACGTCGAACCAGGCGAGCCAGCGCGCCCACTGGTCGAGGTCAGTCTGGTAGGTACCCACACTGTGGTCCTCGTACGGATACATGTACAGCGACGCCGTCTTCCCGAGACCCTGGAGCGCGTGCAGCATCCTCGTCGAACTGACGGGATGTGTGCCGACGTTCTGGTCCTCGAGTGAGTGATACATGAGCAGTGCCCCGCTCAGCTTCTCGGCGCGGAAGAACGGCGACATGTCGACGTAGGTGTCCATCGCCTGGAAGAAGTTGCGCCGTTCGCTCTGGAACCCGAATGGCGTCAGGGTGCGGTTGTACATGCCGTCGCCGGCAATGCCCGCCTTGAAGTACGGTACGATGGTCATCGCGTTCACCGCACTGAACGCGCCGTAGCTGTGACCGCCGAGTCCCATGCGGTCGCGATCGACGTATCCGGCTTCGACCGCGGCATCGATCACGGCATCGAGATATTCGCGAAGGTCCTGCGTGTAGTTGTCGTTCATGCGCCCGGTGTCACCCATGATCGGGCTGTCCGCCTCGAGCAGCGCATACCCCTGGGTGACCCAGAGCTTGATCGACGAAGCGGGGCGCGCCGGCGCCAGTGACGGATACCGGTTGATGTTGATGCCGTACTTCGAGCGATCGTAGTCCGCGGTGGTCGTGTATTCGCGCGGATAGAACCAGATGATGCCGGGGAGCCTGGTCCCCGGGCGCCAATCGGCGGGCAGCGTAACGTCGACCCAGAACTTCATGCCATCCCGGGGGCGCGTGACCTGCATGCGCTTCACCTGCGCCTGGCTGACCTCGGGCGCGACGTCCTTGTTGCTCGTGATCTTCGTCGTGGCGCCGCTGGCGACGTTCTTCAGCCACGCGTCAGGCACGACCGTTGGCGATTCGTGCGTGTAAATGAACTGCGAGTAATCGTCATCGAGCGCGGCCACAAATTCGTCGAAGCCATTCGCCGGGGCGTCGAACACGCGGGTTCGCTGGCCGCTCTCGAAATCGAGCTTGTCGACCCACGGCCGCGGTGACTGGGTCTGCCAGTTGGCGCCCGGCGTGCGCGTGCCGGAGAGGAAGACCGTCTTTCCGTCCGACGCGACCACGACCATCGCGGGTCCGTTGACACCGGATCGCATGGCCAGGCTTCCTCCGGAGGCGGTCGTGTCGCCGCCGCCGCCGCGTCCGCCGCGGCCACCGCCGAAACCACCGCCGCCTCCGCCTAACGTCACGCCGCGCGGCAGCGCGAACCGGCGCGCCGGCTCGGCGGTGCGCGCCGCGAACACCAGTCCGCTGTCCGAGATGAACATCGTCTTGCCGTCCACGCTATACGCCACGTTCGTCAGGCGTCCGCTACCCTCGAGAATCACCTTCGTATCCGC
>CBIHMX010000237.1:0-4949 GCA_966211115.1 uncultured Gemmatimonadaceae bacterium
CCCGTTCGAGAGCACCGCCGCCCGCTCGAGCGCGTTCTCCAGCTCGCGCACGTTACCCGGCCAGGGGTACGCGGCAATGGCCTCCGCCGCGGCGTCGGACAGTTCCTTTTCCTCCCCGCCGCGAGACGCCGACAGTCGCTGGAGGAAGGACTCGACGAGCAACGGGATATCGTCCGTGCGTTCGCGAAGTGGAGGCAGGTGCAGCGAGATCACGTTCAGCCGGTAGTAGAGATCCTGCCTGAACGTCGCCCGGCGCATCATCTCTTCGAGATCGCGATTGGTCGCCGCGATCAGGCGTGTGTCGATCGGCATGGATTCCGTCGCGCCCACCGGGATGACTTCCCGATGCTGCAGCACGCGGAGCAGCTTGACCTGCGTCGCCGGTGTCGTCTCCCCGATTTCGTCGAGGAAAAACGTACCGCCGGCCGCTGAGGCAAAGAGACCCTGCTTGTCCTTCACCGCTCCCGTGAACGATCCCTTCACGTGGCCGAACAACTCGCTCTCGAGGAGGCTCTCGGGCAGCGCACCGCAGTTGATCGACTGGAACGACCCTTCCGTGCGAGCCGAGAGCTGGTGGATGTACCGCGCGATGACTTCCTTGCCGGTGCCGGACTCGCCCTGGATCAGGACCGTGGACTCGGTTGGCGCCACGGTCTCCGCCAGGCGAAGCACTTCCAGCCAGGAGCGGCTCTTGCCGACCGGACGGCCGGCGGTCGACGTGTCGCGACGGCGGATCTCCTGCTTGAGCGATTGGTTCTCGACCTTCAACCGCCGGTGTTCGGCCGCGCGCCGCAGGATCGCGATGAGGTCGTCGTTGCGGAACGGTTTCTGGATGTAGTAGAACGCGCCCTCGTTCACCGCCTGAACGGCCGACTGCAGCGTGGCCTGGGCCGTCATCAGGATCACGGGGATGCCCGGATCCTGCCGGCGAACCGCCGACAGGACCTCGATGCCGTCGACGTTAGGCATGCGCACGTCGGTCAGGACGATGTCCGGCGACAGCGACTCGATCTGCTCGAGCCCCTGGCGGCCGCCGTGCGCCACGTGCGGCGTGAATCCCTCGTTGCGCAGCAGGATCCGCAGCGACTCGAGGATGCTCGACTCGTCGTCGATCACCAGCACGTTCGCCATGGCACTCTTCCGGTCGATCACAACGCCTCCACAGGCTGGTCATGCTCCCTGGGCAACAGCACCGTCACCCGGGTTCCACTGCCCACTTCACTGTCCACGAACACGCAGCCGGCGTGGGACTCGACGGCGCGATGCACGACCGCCAGCCCGAGCCCGCTTCCTCCGGGCCGCGTGGTGAAAAACGGGTCGAACATCTTTTCCCGTGCCTCGGGTGGAATCCCGGGACCGTCGTCGGCCACGAGGATCGACACCCCACCGCCGGGCAATCGCACGCCGGGCGGAGCGTCATCGCTATCCAGCGCGGTCACGTCGACGCGCACCTCGCCGCCCCGCGGCGATGACTGCACGGCGTTGAGCACGAGGTTGAATACGGCGCGGTGCAACACATCATCGTCGCCCGCCACGCAACCGACGCTGCCGGCGTCACCGGTGACCGCAACCCTCACGCCGTCAGCGCGCGACGGATGGGCGCCCGCCAGGACAGCCGCGCCATGCACGAGCTGGGCGATGTCCACCTGCCTGACGCGCGATACCCTGACGCGTGAGAAATCGAGGAACTCGGTCAGCAGACGTGACAGGCGGTCGGATTCGCGCACGATGAGCGAGGCGAGCGTCTTCTCGTCAGGCGTCGCGCGCGACGAACGACCGAGTTGCTCGACTGCGCTACGGATCGATGCCAGCGGATTCTTGATTTCGTGCGCGAGCGAGGCACTCAACTCGGTGACCGCCTCGAGGCGCTGCGTCCTTCGTCGCAAGGCGTCCAGCCGCTTCTGGTCGGTCAGGTCCTGGAAAATGGCGGTCGCCGTCCGGCTAAGCCCCGTGCCCGTGACGTTCTGGTCGACGCCCGCGGTCGTGGTCGTGTTCAACCCGATGGGGAACCCGCGCTTGGCGGTGATGACCTTCCCTTCCGCGCGAATGGTCCGGACGCCGGTTGCGGCGGACTGCTCGAGCGCATTCACCAATTCCGGGGAAATCGAACCGAACAGCTCGCGAACGGGCCGGCCAGTTTTGCTGCCAAGCTCCATGCCGAGCAAGGCACTGGCGGCGGGGTTGGCATAAACGAGCTGTCCACCGGCGTCAACGGTTACGATGCCGCTGCGGATGTTGCGCAGGATGTCTTCAGCCTGCAGTCTCACCTTGACCAGTTCGGCCGCCAATTCCTCTCGGCCGGCGCGCGCCTCGCGTAATCGTGAGGCGATGTACCCCGAGCTCAACGCCACGCCAGCAAAGACGCCCAGTTGCAGCCAGTGCCCGAGATCGAGCGACGCACGATGCGCCAGGATGACGTCGGCGAAGTAGAAGGCGCACCCGAGCGCGGCCACGAACAGTCCGGCCGACGCCGTGAGGACGAGCGCCGCGACCGCGATGACGAGGATATAGAGCGCGGCGAACTGGGACGCTGCGCCGCCGGTGACGTGGACCAGCCCCGTCACCAGGACGAGGTCGAACAGGATCTGGCCGCCGAGGAACTCGTCGGTCAGCGCCTTTGGCTGGAATTCGCTCCACGCCGCGGAGATCGTGGTAAACACGCCGGCGCCGAGCAGCATGATCGTCGCAATGATGCGGTCGTCAGGCGTCGAGTCGTGGAAGACGAAGCCGACGGCAAAAAAGATCGCGACGGATATGCCGATCCGGCCGATGTATTCCCACCGCAGCAGGAGGCGCGGATCGAGTACCTTCGGGTGATGAATTGGCGCCTTCAAAAGCGGGGGGTTCACGGGTCGGACGAGAGTCCCTCTTGCAACGTGCAAGGTTCGGTGGGGCGGGATAGGTGTCGCATTCTGCCAGAACATGGACGATTCGCGTCACCGGGGGTTACCCCGTGGAGGTGACGGATCAGCTGACGTGGCAAGGAGTTCTGGGCCGCCTGGCGGCGGTCCTGGCGCTGGTGCTGATGAACGGCTTTTTCGTGGCCGCGGAGTTCGCGCTGGTGGGCGCCCGGCGATCGAAGCTGCAGCAGATGCACGACGACGGGGACCGGCTGGCGAAGTTGGCGATGCGTGCGCTGGATCACCTCGACCGGTACATCTCGGCCACACAACTTGGCATCACCATGGCGTCGCTGGCGTTAGGGTGGGTCGGCGAGCCGGTGGTCGCGAAGATGATCGATGCGTTGTTAGGCGTGTTCGGCGTCGAAGCGGCGGCCGGCGCGACGCACACGGCCGCCGGGATTGCCGTGGGGTTTGCGGTCATCACGTTCCTGCATGTCGTGTACGGCGAGCTGGCGCCGAAGACGGTGGCGCTGGTCATGCCCGAGCGGCTCAGTGGCTGGGTGGCGCTGCCGCTGATGCTGTTCGCCCGGCTGATGACGCCGTTCATTGCGGTGCTGAACGGAACCGCCAACGCGTCGCTGCGGCTGTTCGGGATCAAGCCGATGAGCGAAAGCCGGCACGTGCACTCTCCCGAGGAGCTGCGCATGCTCGTCATGCAGGCGCGCGCCCACGGGACACTCGACGAGAGCGACTCGGCGATGCTGGCGGGCGTGTTCGACTTTCACGAGAAGAAGGTCCATGACGTCATGCGGCCGAGGACGGAGATGGTGGCGCTGCCGATCGACGCGACGGAAAAGGACGTGCGCGAGACCCTCAGCCGGGAGCGTTACTCGCGATACCCGGTCTACCAGGAATCGCTGGACGACGTCGTGGGAGTGTTCCTGGCCAAGGATCTCTGGATGCATGACGGCACGTCGACGTTTTCCCTGCGGCAGGCGATGCGCGACCCGCTCTACGTACCGGCGACCCGGCTGGCGGTCCGGGTGCTGGACGACCTGCGGAAGACGCGCGCGCACATGGCGGTGGTGCTCGACGAGTACGGAGGGACGGCGGGCATCGTGACGATGGAGGACCTGATCGAGGAAGTGATCGGGGACATCGCGGATGAATACGACCTGGTGTCGCGGGAGTCGGTCGAGGTGAACGGGGTGCTGGAGCTGGCCGGCAACCTGTCGCTGATCGACGTGCGCACGGATCATCGGGTGAGCATTCCCGAGGGCGACTGGACGACGTTAGGCGGCTTTGTCTTTGCGCGGCTGGGCCGGATCCCCCGGGTCGGCGATCGCGCTCCGTTCCCGGGTGGTGACCTGGAAGTGATTGCGATGGATGGACGGCGGGTGGCGGCGGTGCGGGTCAACCGGGGGAAAGGGTAGGTACGGAGTTGACGATTGACGATTGACGATTGACGATTGGCGATTGACGATTGACGACCCCACGTCCTCACGTCCTCACGTCCTCACGTCCTCACGTCCTCACGCGCTCACGCGCTCACGCGCTCACGTATGTCTGCCGATTCCCTTCCCGTTGACGCCACGCACGCCATCCCTCGTTATGAGCTGATGGTCCGCGCCACGCGTTCCGGCGGGCCGGGCGGGCAGCACGTCAACACGTCGTCGTCGCGGGTCGAGGTCCGCTGGAATCCGCTGGAGTCCGGGGCGTTGACGCCTGACGAGAAGGAGCGGATTGCCAACCGGCTGGCCTCGCGGCTCGACAGCGAAGGGTGGATCCGCGTGGCAGCGAGCGATACGCGCAGCCAGCGGCAGAACCGGTTGCTGGCGGAGCAACGACTGGCGAGCCTCGTGGCTCGCGCGTTGCACGTCAGGAAAAAACGTGTTCGAACATCGCCGACCCGGTCTTCGCAGGAGGAACGACTTCGCGTGAAGAAGCTGCGGGGCCGCCGGAAGCGGGATCGAGGGGCCGACGGTGTTGATGATTGACGTTCCGGGCGTTGCAAGGCCCTTCAACCCAATGAACCGCTCGATTGATCGTTAGGCGCGGTCAGGCCGACTGGAGTTCCCGCAGTACGGCGCGGGCGGAGTTGGCTTC
>CBIHMX010000238.1:0-4933 GCA_966211115.1 uncultured Gemmatimonadaceae bacterium
ATGCGCGGTCACGAGGGCCGCTGGCCGGCGGCCATCGGCGCCGGCATCTTTGCGTTGCCCGCGGTGGTGGCCGCGACCCTGGGTCCCGCCGCGGTGATCGCGTACCTCGTCTGCGGAGCGCTGATCATGCTGGTGCTGCTCTGCTACGTCGAACTTGGCACGCGAATCACCCGCTCGGGCGGCACCGTCGCCTATATCGAGGAGGCGTTCGGCCCGCTGGCCGGATTCCTGGCCTGGGCGCTCTACGCCGTCGGGTTCTGCGCGGCCGCCGTGGCAGCGATCGTACACGTCATGTTCGACGCGCTGGCGACTGCCGTGCCGGTATTGAGCGGCAGTGGCCCCGCACGGAGCGCCGCGATCGTCCTGTTCTTCGGTGGGCTCGCGGTCTTCAACATCCGGGGCGTTCAAGCCGGGACCCGGCTGTCGATGGTTACGACGACCGCCAAGTTGATACCGCTCCTGCTGCTGATCATTGTCGGGGCATTCAACATGCAACCGGCGAACCTGGCCTGGACCGGATGGCCACCACTCTCTTCCTTCGGTTCGGCGGCGCTGGTGCTGTTCTTTGCGTTCAGCTCCGCAGAGGCCGCGCTTTCCCCCAGCGGCGAGATCAGAGATCCTGTCCGCACGATTCCGCGCGGTCTGCTGTGGGGGGCGACGGTGGTGGTATTGATCTACCTGGCGATTCATATCGTCGCTCAGGGCGTGCTGGGCGCCGAACTGGGGCAAGGCAGTACCACTCCTCTGGCTGATGTCTCCGGGCGGCTGATGGGCGGCATCGGCACGGGACTCATCGTTTCCGGGACTGCCGTGTCGATATTCGGGAATCTCGCCGCCGACATGATCGGCACGCCGCGGGCATTTCTCGCCGCGGCGGAGAGCGGGATGCTTCCGCGCGCGCTCAGCCGCGTACATCCCAGGTTCCACACGCCGTGGGTCGCCATCCTGTCGTATGTGGCAATCATCATCGTGCTCGCCCTGAGTGGCGGGTTCCGGCCGCTGGCCGTGCTGGCGAGCATGTCGCTGCTGCTGGTCTACCTGGCCATCTGTCTCGCCGCGCTGCGGATCAGGTACTCACGTCCCCCCGTGCCGGGTACCTTCCGCGCCCCGGGAGGTCCGACGGTCGCAGTGCTGGCTTCAGCGGTCGTGATCTGGTTGCTGGCGCAGTCGACCCGCCGCGAAGTCGTCGCGATGACGATCTTCATCGGGGCTTCCATGCTGTACTACCTGGTTCGCAGGCGAGCCGTGGTGCCTAACGCGACGCGCGTGGCCGAGGAAACAACGACGGCCAGTTCGTGATCACGACTACCGGGAACACCATGACCGATCGACGCCAATTCCTCCGATTCCTCGCCGGCATGCGCTCCAGCAAGGCGTCACTCATCGCGACATCAAGCCGGAGAATATCAAGCTCCAGGGTGGCCACGCCCTGGTGGCCGATTTCGGCATAGCCCTGGCAGCGGCGATCATATCGTTGTGCTCCTGACGAGCGTTTGACCTCGCGGTCGCCCGTGCATGTGAGCACGTTTGATGAACGCCCACACAACCGGATCGAGTTTCCCATGTTGATGATGAAGACACGAAAACTCTCCATCCTAGCCTGCGCCTTGGCGGTGGCGATGGTGTCGCCGTTCAGGGTCACGTTCGCGCAGGACGCCGACCTGATCGTTCGCAATGCCCGCATCTGGACCGGCGACTCCACGAGTCCACGGGCCGAGGCGCTTGCTGTTCGCGGTGAACGACTCCTGGCGGTCGGGACGAATGCTGAGGCAGACGCGCATCGCGGTTCGCGGACGCGCGTCATCGATGCTGGCGGCCGCTTCATGACGCCGGGCTTCATCGATGATCACACGCATTTCGGCCAGGCCGGCGCGCTGCTCATCGGTGCGAACCTGCTCGATGTGCACACACCGGTTCCGTTCGCCGAGCGCGTGAAGGCGGCCGCGCAGCGGATGAGTCCTGGTGCCTGGCTCACCGGCGGCGACTGGGGTGCCTACGAGGACAATCCCGCCAACAGCACCGGACCGGCGGGAGGCCGCCCAGCGACGCGTTTCAGCCCGGACAAGTCGATCATCGATTCCGTCACGCCAAACACACCAGCGCTGCTGAATCGGTGGGACCGCAGCGCTTGGCTCGCCAACAGCGCTGCCTTGCGAGCGGCGGGGCTCACCTGTGGGACGTCCACAGAAGGACTCGAGTGCAGCAGTGGACAGCCAACCGGACGCGTGAGCGGCGCCGCACTCGCACGCGTTCGCCGCGCCATTGCGCCAAAGACATTCGACCAGCGCCTTCGCGAAGGGCGCGCCGCGCTGCAGCACCTCACCGAACTCGGCGTGACGACCATTCACGACATCACGCCTCCGGCTCAGTTGCCCGTGTACACAGAGCTCAAGCGGCGCGGCGAACTCACGGTGCGAATCTTCGCTCGTCCGACGCTCGACAAGTGGAACGAGCTGTCCTACGCGGGTATCTCGCCCGGGTTCGGCGACGACTGGATCCGCATCCGTGCGCTCAAGGGATTCATCGACGGGATCCAGGGCAATTCCACGGCGCGCTTCTACGAACCGCAGCTGCACTCGGGTAAAGTCGGCGAGTGGCGCGACAGCACCAACACGGCGGCAACCGACGGCCCCGGTTCGGGCATGAATCCGCCCGGCAACATGGAAAAGCTCCTCTTCGGCCTCGACTCCGCCGGCTGGTGGGCCAACGTGCATGCCATCGGCGATCACGCGATCGACAGCGTGCTCACGATCATGGAAAAGGTGATGCGCACCAACGGCCCGAAGGAACGCCGGTGGCGCATCATCCACTCGCAGGTGATCCGTAACGCCGATGTGGCCCGGCGCTACAAGGCGTTAGGCATCATCGCCGAGGTCCAGCCGTACCACGCGATCGACGACATGCGATGGATGGAGGAGCGGATCGGCGCGCGCTCGCGGTGGGCGTATGCGTTCAAGACGTTTCATGACGCGGGTGTGCCACTCCTCTTCGGCTCGGACTGGCCGGGCACGAACGCGAGCTGGTACACCGCGAACCCGATGACCATCCTCTATGCCGCCGTCACTCGGCAGACCCTGGACGGCAAACCCGAAGGTGGCTGGTTCCCGATGGAGCGGCTCGATCTCGAAACGAGCCTTCGTTCCTACACGGTGAACAGCGCGTGGGCCGAGGGTGAAGAAGCCAGCAAAGGTTCGCTGATGACGGGTAAACTCGCGGATTTCGTGATCATCGACCGGGACCTGTTCGCGATTCCTCCCACTCAACTGAAGGAGGCGAAGGTTCTGTTGACGGTGACGGGTGGTCGCATCACGCACGCCGCGGCCCCGTTTCAGAAATAGGGACAGACCCCACCTGTCTCCTCATGCCTGAGCCCGAGGCCGGATTGTGTGCAACGTGCGAACACTCCCGGCGGATCGTCTCGGGTAAGGGATCGGTGTTCCGCCTTTGCCGGCTGTCCGCTACCGATCCTCGTTATGCAAAGTATCCACGCCTGCCGGTGATGGTTTGTGCCGGGTACCGGCGAGTGGCGGAAGCCGAGTCGGGCCGGGCAAAAGGCGAGGACGGCTGATTGCTGCCTCGGCGGGCGGGAGAGGAACAACAACGCGCGATGAACGACACTGGGTTCGCTGTCGCGGGAACGATTTACTCCATCACGCGATGCAAAAGATCGGAGACGCCGAGGTGCGCCGCCCAGTGACGCAGGCGCTCGCGGTCGAGCCGGTCCCCCTGGAGCCGCACGATGGCCACTACATCGCGCCATTGGCGCTCTGACGTTTCGCCGCCGCGCCGATACCACTCGAGTTTCCTGAGTATCGTGTGCTCCGCAGTGTCAATATGGAGGGTCCCTGCCGCCAGCTCGACGCGCTGGCGGTGCGCCAGTCGCTCGGCTTCAAAGACGTCGTCTACAGCGACAAAAAAGTCCGCCTTGATCGAGCTGTCGAAGTGGACCGCATTGAATGACCCCGCGGCGCGTACCGCCGCGCGCACGGCGTCCGAGTCCACGTAATAGTCGAGCGCGAGGGAGCTGACCAACGGTTTCACGTGCCGGCTTCGCAGGGCCACGACAAAGTCCACATCCTGTGTCGCGCGGGGTTCGCCGTGCACCGAACTGGCGATCGATCCTGCAACAACCCAGGTCGCGCCAATGCGTTCGAGTCTGGCGCCCAGGTCGACCGCAATGACGACTGGGTCGTACTCGTCAGGCACCTGATGGCTCACCATAGACCCGGACCGCCAACTCGCGTCCCAGTCGCAGTTCCGCCCGGAGGAATCGGATCCCCTGCTCATCCGCGCCCGGGTTTCGCATCCTGATGCCGGTCAGTGAGAGTTCATCGACCATTCGAGCAAGCCGCGCGACGTGTGCGAGCTTTTCTGCCGGAGAAGACCGCTGTAGTAACGAATCCTGAACGGCCTGCGCCGCGACGCTCGTGTCCGCCTGGCGGCCGGGGAAATGTTCGGCCTGCTGGGAGCGGCGAGCCAACCGTCGTGCCTCGCGAATTCGAACCATGCGTCGCGCTGTTTCCGGATTCAGAACGCGGCGACTCCGGATCCCGCCCCGCCGGCCGATTTCAGCGAAGTATTCCTTCATGGCAGACACGGTTAATCGTAAGCCGCTTATGATAGAAAATTCAAGCACTACAGGCAGATAGTCCTCATCGAACCTTAAACCGCAAGAGGTTCTCGCGGTCGAATGGCAGCGGGCCCATCTTCATGACGATGAACGAACGCCTGTCCGCCGCGCTCCTGGATCGTTACGGCATCGAGCGGGAACTCGGTGCCGGCGGCATGGCCACCGTGTACCTGGCGCGCGACATCCGGCATGACCGGGACGTCGCGATCAAGGTCCTTCACCCTGACCTTGGAGCCGCGTTAGGTAGCGAACGCTTCCTGGCCGAGATCCGGACGACGGCGCGGTTGCAGCATCCCCATATCC
>CBIHMX010000239.1:0-4904 GCA_966211115.1 uncultured Gemmatimonadaceae bacterium
TGCCTGCCGCCGAATCGGAGAACGGCGGCGCGCCGGGCGTCGGCTTCGTTCATTCCCTGACGCATGTTTTCCGCCGTTTCCATGTCGATGTGCCAGGAAAATTCCTCATCCCGCTCGGCGGCGAACTGCGGTCGGCGGCGGAACAGTTCCCGGATACGGTTGAAGGCAGCTCGCAGATGGTGGTGCATCGGTCAGCTCTCCGCGGCGAGGACCAGACCCACGGCGCTGACGAACCGGTTCCACGACGCGAGCTCCGCGCCCAGCGCGCGGCGGCCGGCGGCAGTAAGCCGGTAGTACTTCGCGCGCCGGCTGTTTTCGGTGACGCGCCATTCCGTGTCGACCCAGCCGCGCTGCTCGAGCCGGACCAGCGCGGGATAGATGGAACCCTGCCCTACCTGCAGCGCATCCTGGGAAAGCTGTTCGATGCGATGGGTGAGTCCCCACCCGTGCATCGGCGCCAGGGAGAGCGTCTTGAGGATGAGGAGGTCCAGGGTACCCTGCAGGACCTCTTCATTGTTGCTGGTCGGCTTGGCCACGGCGTCCTCCCGAATGTCAACAGGAAGATGCCTTGCTCCTCCCGAATGTCAATAGGAGCGGGCGCACCGTGCCGTCAGGCGTGCCTGGTCATGGGGTGCGTCGTCCGAGATACACCGAATCGAGCACTCGCAGGTATTCGGACATTGGGGGCAGACCCATCGTCCGGCGTCGCGCATCCACGTTAGCCGAGTCCTCGATGGGGTGGAGCACGATTTTCCCGTCGGTAATCCGGGTCTGGGTGCCGTAACGCTGCGGCAGATTCCGGGCGACCGCTACGCGATCGGTCAGCAAGGCGACACTCTGTCCGTCGGCCTGGCCGCGATCAAAAGCTGCCTGCAACGAGTCGAGCATCACGGCCTGAAAACCGGTGTCGGCATCGGCGTGCTGCACCAGGAGAAAGGCGGCGTTCGCACCATCCTGGCCAATCACATCACGGTCCGGCCAGCCGTGTCGCGACACCGCTTCACGGAGCCAGGCGGTGTTGGAAGAGTCCAGTGCACCAAGCTCCGCGACCAGGGTGGAGTCCAGGCCTGTCCCCGCCTGCATCGCAGTGACGAACCGGTCACGCATCGTCTGGTCTTCGGCCACGCGCTCGAGCAGCACGGCCTTGAGCGAATCCGTCCACCCTGACTGACCGGACTCGCGGTCAGCGGGCGTACAGACGCCTAACGAAAGCGCGAGGAGAGGGGTGGCGACACGTGCAGGAATGAATCGCATGGCAAGTCCGGTCGGTTTCAACCCGTTGATGTACCCGTGGCAACCGCGACGTTGCCCGCAACGCGGGCCAGCGCGCCGTTCAGGTCCCCGGGCGTCTGCGCGAACGCCGCTCCGGGAACTGCGTGCATCCATTGCTCCCAGTGGGAGTGGATCTTGTGATGATTGTTCCCGACCACCACGTGGGGAATATTGCGAATGGCACACAGGATGTGCCCGTGAAACCGATCCGTGATGACCAGGTCATAGCGATCGAGTTGACGGATGCTCTGCCTGACGATTCGCCACGAACGGACCACGTAACCCGGCCGGTGTACTTTTCGCGCGATCTCCCATAGGGCGGCTGGCATGTCGCCTGCCGAGGGTGTCGGTGCCTTCCCTCCGTTCAAGAACACACCAATTCCGTTCAGAAACCCGCCGAATCCCATGCTGTCCCAGTTGCCGGATGGAATTGGGGCAGCCCGTTGGTAACCCAGCAGGTCGCGGGCCGCCTCCGGGTCACCCATCCCCCGGCACAGGAAGAACGAGCCCTTCCTCGTTTCCGCATCGCGGGGGGAGATGACATCGGCCAGCAGCACGGCCTGATCCGGTGTGAGAAGGCAGTTGGGGCCGAAGTGCTCACGCGCGAGAGCAAAGCTTACGGGATCCCGCAACATGCTGGCCAGCCGAGGGTGCTCACCGAAGATTTTCCGCGCCCGGTCCAGGTTCTGCGGATCGCGAAAGTACATGCATTGCGGCAGCAGCGTTATTGGCTGGGAGAGGCAGGCCCGCACCACCGACTCGCGAAAGCGCTGTGGATTCGGCCAGAGATCGCCGAGGTTTCCGCCGCCCAGGCAGAAGATCGGGTTGTCGCCGATCTTCCTTGTGAGCCCGGCTTTCGAAAAGTTGAGGCGGTGGGCGAGGTAGATTTGCGAAGGGTCACACTGACGACTCAACCACACCAGGGCGGCGAGGAACAACATATGGTCGCCCGGATTCGGATGCAGTGGATAGTCGAGCAGCGCACACGCGTCGAAAGCGGGGAGGTGGGGAAGCCGGTCGGGGAAGTGGGCGCGCACGTCAGCCACGTTCGAGGGAACGCCAGATGTGGTGTGCACGCGAATCGACACTCCGAGGTGACGGCGCTCCGCTCCACCACGTCCCTTCCCTGACATGACAAAATTACTCGACGTCACGCAGGACGCCGCCTGGTTCGCAAGAACGTTGACACGCGGCCTCGCGACCAACAGCGACCCGGTCCGAAACCGCCGCTGGCAGGATGCGCAGGTGGCGAGCGTCGTCGGGTATGCGGCACGACATGTTCCCTACTACCGGCAGCTCTTTCGTGACCACGGGATCGAGGCCGGGTCGATTCGTTCCGTGGATGACCTTCAGCGGATTCCGGTCACCACGAAGGCGATGCTGAAGAAGTTGCCGCTCAGCGACCGGGTATCGGAGGCGTACCGTCCCGGGGACCTGGTACGGCACACGACGAGCGGGTCGTCAGGTATCCCGTTCGAGATCCTGCGCACGTGGTTCGACGAACGCCGGATGAATGTGTTCTGGATCCGGCACATCATGCGGCAGGGCGTGCAGCCGCGGCATCGCTCGGTGGTGCTGACCGGAGTTCGGACCGTGCCGTCGGGGGATCGCCTGTTCGTTCAGCGCACGCTGGCCCACGTCGGCTTGTTCCGGACCGAACGGGTCAACTGCCTGCGACCGGCGGAGGAGATCCTGCGGGATGTGGTGCTGCGGAAGCCTGACCACCTGATGGGGTATGCGTGGGCACTGTTGCGCGTGGGGGAGGCGTACGTGGCGTCGGGGCGCAAGGGATTTCAGCCGCGCGCCATTCATCCGTTTGGTGAAGTGGTCACGCCGTCGATGAGGGAACGACTGATTCAGGCGTTTCAGTGTCCGGTGCTCGACATCTACGGTAGCTACGAGTTCGGCATGGCTGCGTTCGAGTGCCGGGAGACCGCCGGTTATCACGTATCGGATGATGCGGTCGTTCTCGAAGTGCTGCGAAACGGCGTACCGGTCGGCGAAGGCGAAAGCGGCATCCTGACCGGCACGAACTTGTCAGGCTACGCGATGCCGTTCATCCGGTTCGAGATCGGCGATATCGCGACCCGTGGATCCAATCCCTGCCGGTGTGGCTGGCGAAGTTCGACGATCTCGCAGCTTCGCGGTCGGATGCTCGACATGTTTCCACTTCCCGGCGGGCGCGAGATTCATCCGTACCGGATCGTCTTCATCATCATCCAGTATCTCGCGGACCGGGTATTCCAGTACCAACTGATCCAGGAATCGATCGACCGGATCGTGCTCTACCTGGTGCCGACGCCCGGCACAACGATCCCGGGATTCGATGACCTGACCTCGGCGGTCGAGGAACTGTTAGGCAGCGATGTACGATTCGAGATCCAGATCGTGGAGGAGATCGATTTCGAGCAGAGCGGGAAGTTCCGGGTCAGCCGGTCGAGGGTGACGTCGGAATACGACCAGCCTGAGATCGCGCAGGCATGAGTCTGCAGGGCACTGTTGCCACGGGGAGGTGTCGTAGTGGGGGTAGTGCCCTTTCTCAGTCAGGAGCTTTCATGACATCCCGCCGTCTCGCATTGAGTCTCATCCTCGCCGCGTTGCCGTTGGCCGCTGGCGGTTGTTTTCTCGTAGCCGCTGGTGCCGGTGCCGCGGGCGCTATCGCATATACGAACCGTGGAGCGACGTCGGTCGTTTCAGGTTCGGTCGATCAGGTCTTCGAACGGGCCGTTGCCGCGTTCCAGCAGGCTGGCGTCACCGAAACCGGACGCAGCACCGAGGATAGCGGCCGCCAGCGGACACTCGTCGGCACGAAGGCGGAGTACGAGGTGACCGCCGAGGTCAAGCGATCAACCGATTCGACGGCCAACGTCGAGATCACGGCAAGGAAGAGTACGGTGGAATACGACCGCGAGATGGCCAAGGACATCCTCAACCGCATCCTGGCGGCCAGGTAACGCCGGTCAGGTGTTACGGGGAGAGAGATGCGTCCATCGCGGCGACCGCGGCGTGGGTGGGCACCGTCCGACTCAACGCAGCAGTTCACCTAACGCACAGCGGAAGCCGGGCACCACGTCTTCACCGTCGAGGTCGTCGTCTTGCGAGAGTGGGTGTACCGATCCGTTGGCGCGGTGCACGCGCGCGCGACGGCGCTCGGGATCCACGACCCAGACGAGGCGGCAACCGGCGCGGAGCCAGTCGTCAATCTTCTCAGCGACTTCGCCTGCGCCGTCACCCGGCGAGAGGACCTCGACCACGAGATCGGGAGCCAGTTCCGCGAACCCGCGCGGGCTCCGTTCGGGAAGCCGCTCGTTACTGACGAAGGCGACGTCGGGCGCGCGAACAGTGTCCGGCCCACGGAACAGCGTGAAGCCAGTTTCGGCGGCGAACACTTCCCCGAGTCCCTGTCTGTCGACGTACGCGTGAAGCGCGCTGCCGATGCGCATCGCCACTTTGCCGTGGCCGAAACCCGCCGGTTCCCGCACGATCAACGTGCCGCGCACCAATTCCGTGCGCTTGTTCGGCAGGTTCACGCGCTCGAGGTCCTCGGCGGTCAGCAGCGCCATCGTGGACATGGGCTCAATGTAGCGAACCGAGTTCTTCATGCCCACCAGGCTATGCGGGCAACGTCACCT
>CBIHMX010000240.1:0-4899 GCA_966211115.1 uncultured Gemmatimonadaceae bacterium
GACGCGCGCATCCTCGATGGAATCACCGACGATGTGCCGATCATGGCGCGGGTGGTCACGCCGGCCATCTAATTGGCGTTAGGCAGACCAGCCATGCGTTGTCGGATGAATCTGCCCGGGTTGCAGTTTAAAGCCTTGACCAGTTCGAGGTCGGAGCCTCACCGGTTCCTGTCCGAGGTGGCCTTCTTCGTGGGGGAAGGGTCGAAATGCGTCGCGAACCAGTCGAACATTCGCGACCAGTGATCGCGGAAGTCCGCCTCGCTGCCGTTCCGCCCCGCGCCGTGGCCCGCACCGGTGTACTGCACCCACACCGCCTCGCGACCCAGCCGGCGTAGCGCGTAGTACATCTCGCGCTCGTTGGTGTCCGGCACGTTCCAGTCTTCCTTGCCGGTGAGCATCAGCAGCGGCGTCTTGATGCGGTCGGCGAACATGATCGCCGAGTGCTGGATGTACTTGAGGGGCGCCTCCCAGAGCGTCGCCCCGATGCGGTCCTGCCCGTTCTCGGCCGCGCTGTAGTTGCGCGTGCCGATCTTCGGGCTGTCGCCGAGGAAGGAGATGATGTTCACCTTGCCGGAGATGTTCACGGCCGCGGCGAAGCGATTCGTCTGCGTGATCAGCAGGTTGACCGCATAGCCACCGTAGCTGGTGCCTTCCACGCCGAGCTTCGTGCCGTCCACCAGGCCGCGATCCTCCAGGGTGTTGATGGCGTTCGTCACACCCTTCAACCACGCCTCACCCGGATAACCGATCTCGAGGTTCACCGACGGGTGGAACGCGAACCATCCCTGCGACGCGAGGAGGTTCATGTTCTCGTTGAACCCGTTGTCGAAGTAGCCCTCGTAGATCTCCGCCACGAGCGGGTACTTCCGGCCTGCCTGGTACCCGTACGGATAATAGAGCACGCCGCGGAGCGTCTTCCCGTCCGCGTCGCGATAGCTCACCAGCTCGGTGCGCGCGAGGGCCACGCCATCGAGCTGCGGGTTGAGGCGCGTGATCGGGTGCGCGTCGGCCAGGTCGCGGCCGGCCGTGTACACCTCGTTAGGTCGGTCGCCATCGGAACGGATGAAGACGAAGCGCGACCCGTCGTCCGCTACATTCCAGCTCGAATAGAGGTTGGCGTCGATCGCGAGGTCGGTCGACTGCCGCGTGGCGAGATCGAAGCGCTCGAGCCCTCGCGCCCAACGGTCCTTCGCCGAGCGGGTGAGGAAGAGGTAGCGCCCGTCGCGGCTCCATGCGGCAAAGCCGCGGTTCGGCCGCGTGGCCGTGTCCGCCTCGAAGGCATAGACGAGCGTCATGGAATCCGTGCGCGGATCGAGCAGATGGTACCCGTTCTTCGAACTCACGAGCAGCGCGCCGCCGTCGGGGCGCCAGGAGACGAGCGAGAACGAGATCCGCGCGCTGTCGGCCTTCGCGCTGTCGGCCCGCGAACTGCCGGGTTTCGGTGCCGGTCCCCGGTACTTTGCCGTGAGGTTGCGGGCGCTGTCAGTGCCCACCCGGCGGACAAAGACGTTGCCGCGGTCCGCATACGCGAACGCCGTCGCGCTGTCGTTCCATCGCGGCGTCAATCTCCGCTGGACAGGCTTCACGAGCGTGTCAGGCTTCGCGCCCGCGGCGAGCGAGACCCTGAATACGGCGTAGTCGGTTCCAGTCTGGTTGTCGTACGAAGTCTTCCGGTCCACCGCGGTGGAGTAAGCCAGGTAGGACCCGTCGGTGGAAAACTGCGCGCCGCTGATCGGTGTTTCGGGGAGGATCTCGCGTACCGCGCCGTCGCTCAGGCCGATGATTGCGGGAATCTGCCGGTCGCTGAGGTTACGGACTGCGTCCCAGGACAGGAACGGCTCCCTCGTGTCCTGGACAATGATCGGGCCTTCGGTCAGGTGCACGTATGCCGCTCGCGCCTCGGCCGCCCATCCGTCGGGGCGTAGTGTGGTCAGCACCGAAGCGCCGTCGGGTGTCCACGTGAGCGGCGCGTTCGATGCAATTGGCCTGGTCGTCTTGATCGCGACTTCGCGCGTGCGATTGCTGGCGACGTCGGTCACCGCAATCACCCACTCGGACCCCTTCAGGAGATAGAACGCCAGCTTGCTGCCGTCCTTTGTGAAGGTTGCCCCTCGCACCTGCACCTTGCCCGGAAAGATCGCGCGCGACTGTCCGGTGGTCGCATCGATCAGCTGAAATTCGGCGATGGCCGGCGAGATGTAGGTCGGGTCGCCATAACGTGAGTTGTCCACGGTGAGGGCATCGCGCCGCACGCGCACCGTGATCGCCACCCAGCGGGCGTCAGCGCTGACATCCTCGATGCGCACCAGGCGCAGGTTGAGGTTGTCGTCAACCGTATACGCGCGGCCGGTTGGCTGCTGCGCCGGAGCGCTGGTGACGACCGTGACGGCGGCGGTGATGCACAGCGTCAGGGAGCAAAAGGCGGTGCGGAGCGAGGGGACGGGCATGGGGAGGCTCAGGCTCACGACGAGTGGGGGAACGACCGGACGCGGACAAGATGTTTCCGGTGCTCGAGTGCGGCAACCTTGCCAGATGGTGCATTGCCGACCGCGAGCACGACGAAGTGGTCCCGGTGTTTGAACAGGGGAGATAGCTCGATCGTTGGGCTCCACAAGCGAGATTTCGCTCATCCCCCGCCGCCCCGTCGGTGTCGTACCGGGCGAGCCACTTGTAGCCGACGCGCCGACTGACGACGGACCTCGCTGAGAGGCGTTCCGTCGAGCAGGTTAGGAGTGTTACCCATGTCCCCGGGCTGTACCCGCCTGCCCGCTAACGTCGGCGTCAGCTAGACGAGGCACCTCTCATCGCTCAGCGGCTGGCCCTTCGCGCGACCGTCGCATTTCTCGCGCTCCCCGGCATGGTGGCGTTCGCCGTGCCGCTACTTTGGTTGCGGCTACGCGCTGGCGCTCCTCGTCGCGTTCCATCTGCGCGTGCTACTCCACGAGGAGCCGTGGCTCGCGCGAACCTTTGGTACTGACTGGAGTCAGTACCGCGCGCAGGTCCCGCGGTGGCTGTTTGGGACGGATCGTGGTTCAATCCTAGCATCATCCTGATGCTTCACGGCTCCGGTTGTTAGGCAGCTCGCGGGTGGCGGGCGCTACCACACCGCATGGCGCAAAGCGGTGTGAGCGGGGTACGCAATGCAGATGTACTGCATGCAGACTGCCCTGAATTTCGGAGTGACGTATGGGAACGACCAGGATTATTGCCGCGCTCGGCGCTGTGATCGTGCTCGCAGGTTGTGGATCCGCGCCCAACACGCGTATCGAGCCGGACGCCGCGGCTCGCCGCTACGAGTGGCGCGCTTCATTGGTAACACCGGCTGCCTTGGCGGGAGCGATGCAGGTGCGCGGCACGGCGGTCTGGTCGCGAGTCGGGGAGAATCGATCGACCGTGACCGTCGAGCTCACGAATGCCACGCCAGGGGGATCGCACCCATGGCATGTGCATCACGGTCGCTGTGGCGGCAATGGCCCGATCGCTGGCGACCCGTCTGCCTATCCGCTTCTCTCCGTCGACAACGACGGAAATGCGCGTGCCACCGCCACCCTCGATATCGCGCTTCCCGCGAGTGGAGACTATTACGTCAACGTGCACGCGCTGGCCACGAACATGAACACGATCATTTCCTGCGGGAACCTGGCGCCCCCCGTTCTGTAGAGACGCCTACGGGGCCGGCTACAACGCAAGCGAGAGGTGCCGTTGACCATCGGGAGTCTGTTCGGACGACGCGGCATTCTCTCGAAGCGCGAGCAAGAGCTGAGGGCTCGGGAGCAAGAGATCCTCCAGCGTGTGGGCGACGCGTTGCAGGCGTTCCAACCCGACGTCGCCGTCGACGATCTCCGCCACTTTCACCAAGCCCGCCTCCAGCTAAATCAGCTCTTCCTCCTCGTCATCGCCGGCGAATTCAACTCCGGTAAGTCCAGCTTCATCAACGCGCTCCTCGGCGAACGCGTCCTCCCGGAAGGGGTCACCCCCACGACGGATCGAATCAACCTCCTCCGCTGGGGGCCTGACGTCTCGGAGCAACTGCGCGAGGATTACCTCCTTGAGCGGACACATCCAGCAGAGTTGCTGCGCGACCTCAACATCGTGGATACGCCGGGAACGAATGCGGTGGTGCGCCGCCACGAGGAGTTGACCCGTGACTTCGTTCCGCGCTCCGACCTCGTTCTCTTCGTCACGTCGGCAGATCGTCCGTTCACAGAAAGCGAACGGCTCTTCCTCGAGCAGATCCGCGAGTGGGGAAAGAAGATTGTCCTCATCCTGAACAAGGTCGACATCCTCACCGAGGCGGCCGAACGCGAGCAGGTGCGCGCTTTCATCGGCGAAAATGCTACCGCGCTACTGGGCCACACGCCCGAGATCTTCGCCGTTTCCGCCCGTCAGGCGCAGAAGGCGCGCGTCGATGGCCACAGTGACGCGGCGTTATGGAAATCGAGCGGCTTCGAGGCGATGGAGGACTACCTCCTGCGCGCGCTCAACAAGGAGGAGCGCGTCCGGCTCAAGTTGCTGAATCCGCTGAACGTCGGGTTGCGTCTCACGGAACGTTACAAGGGCGTCGCTTTCGAGCGCCTCAAGCTCCTCGCTGACGACGTCGAGGCGATCAGCAACATCGACCGTCAGATCACCGCGTTTCACGACGAAATGGTGCGTGGGCTCGGCCCCAGGCTCGCGAAGATGGATGCGCTCCTGCTCGAGATGGAGACGCGCGGGAAGGCGTTCTTCGAGGAGACGATCCGCATCGGGCGCATCCGCTCGCTCATGGACAGCGACGGCGTACGCCGCGAGTTCGAGCGACAGGTGATCGCCAGCATGCCCGAGCGCGTCGAGGAAGAAGCCGGTCATGTCGTCGATTGGATCGTCGAGCGCAATCTCGCCCTCTGGCAGGACATCCAG
>CBIHMX010000241.1:0-4890 GCA_966211115.1 uncultured Gemmatimonadaceae bacterium
TCACTACATCGTTTGCCTTCAGGCCGCGGCCGCGCTTTGCCTCGACCTGAAGGCAAACGATGTAGTGATCCTGGATCTCGACGGCGTTACGGACATGACGGATTGTTTTGTCATTGCCAGCGGTTCGTCGGACACGCACGTGCGCGCCATCGCCGAGCACGTCGCCGCGGAAATGAAGAAGCGCGGCTATCCGCCCCATCACATCGAAGGGACCACGCAAGGACGATGGGCGCTGGTGGACTTTGTCGATTTTGTCGTGCACGTCTTTCATCCCACGCTGCGGTCGTTCTACCAGCTCGAACGATTGTGGGGGGATGCGACGGTCGTTGCGGTCGCACCGCAAGGAGCATCCACATGAGGCACGTGAACGCGCTGGCCATCCTGCTCGCGACGACACTGGGTTCGTCGGCTGGAGCCCAGCAGTACTTCGGCCAGAACCACGTCCAGTTCGACAAGTTCGACTGGAAGGTGATCGAGACAGCGCACTTCACGATTCACTACTATCCGGAAGAACGCGACGGCATCATGGACGCGGCGCGGATGGCGGAGCGCTCCTACGCGCGCCTGTCGCGGATGCTCAAGCACGAATTCCGCGAGAAAAAGCCGCTCATTCTCTACCGCTCTCGCGGCGATTTCGGACAGAACAACGTCACCGGTGACCTCGGCGAAGGCGTCGGCGGCGTCACCGAGGCCCTGCGGCACCGCATCCTCCTGCCGTTCACCGGCGACTACAAGAGTTTCGAGCACGTCCTGGCGCACGAACTGGTGCACGCCTTCCAGTACGACATCTTCGCACGGGGCCGCGCCGGCAATGGCCTGCAGACGCTGGCCCAGGTGAATCCGCCGCTCTGGTTTGCCGAAGGCATGGCCGAATACCTGTCCCTCGGACCCAACCACATCCTCACGCAGTCATGGGTGCGCGATGCGGCGCTCAACGGGTCGCTGCCGACGATCGAGCAGATGACGGATCGTCCGGACCTGTTCTTCCCCTATCGCTACGGCGAGGCCCTCTGGGAGTACGTGGGCAACCGCTGGGGCGATGACGTGATCGGCGAGATCATGAACTCGGCGCCTAACGTGGGTATCGACCGCGCGTTCAAGCGCGAGCTCGGCCTGAGCCTCGAGGAGCTGAGCGAGGAATGGCGGGACGCGATGCAGGTCAAGCACCTGCCGCAGGTCGCCAACCTCGATCGGGCACGCAAGTTTTCCGAACCCCTGCTCTCGCAGCGCAAGACGGGCGGGTTCTCGGAGATGTTCATCGCGCCGGCGCTGTCGCCGGACGGGAAGCTCATCACGTTCATTTCGCAGGGCAGCTTCCTGCGCGGCGAGGTCTTCCCCGACCTCTGGTTAGGCGACGCCGAAACGGGCAAGCGGCTGAAGCGGCTCGTGCAGACGACCACGTCGCCAGACTTCGAGGAGCTCCGCCTGCTCTATTCGCAGAGCGCGTTTTCGCCGGACGGCAAGCTGCTGGCGTTTTCCGCGCAGCGCGATGGGCGGGACATCCTGTACGTCATGGACGTCGAGCGCCGGAGGACCATCAAGCGGTTCGACATGGGTCTCGAATGGGTGACCTCGCCGAGCTGGAGTCCCGACGGCAAGCAGATCGTCGTGAGCGGAACCACCAGCGGCCTGACGGACCTGTACGTCATCGATTACGACAAGGCCGCACTTCGCCGCCTGACGAACGACAAGAACGGTGACCTGCAGCCTGCGTGGTCGCCCGATGGGCAGCAGATCGTTTTCGTGACCGAACGCGGCGAGTCGACCGACCTGGACATGCTGCGGCTCGGCAACTGGCGCATCGCGACGTACGACTTCCGGACGGGAGGCATCGAGGTTCTGCCCGGCCAGGACGGTCACAACCTGAACCCGCAGTGGGCGCCGGATGGCAAGTCCATCGCGTTCATCAGCGACCGGACCGGCATCGCCAACGTCTTCCTGCTCGACCTGGCCAACAACGAGCATTACCAGCTCACGAACGTCATCGGCTCGATCAGCGGCATCAGCGAATACAGCCCGGCCATTACCTGGGCCAGCAAGGCGGACAAGCTGGCGTTCACGTACTTCGAGGACGGCAACTATACGGTCTGGATGACGAATAATCCGCGCCGCCTGAAGGGCCAACCGTTCCGGGCCACAACGACCGTCGTTGCCAGCACTCCGTCGGGTTCAACCCTGCAGCAAGGCCTCCCCGCCGTTCGCGCCCAGCAGCAAATGCCGTCCGGCGAGTTGCGATCGGCGCTCGATCGCGGCGCCGTCGGGGACACTGGATCGCGGCCGGAGATCACGGACCCGCGTCGGTCCTCGATCTACAGGGCGTCCACAGGTCTGCGCGCATCGGCCGATGTGCCGGGTGCGGGCGAGCGTTCGGGCAACAGTCCCATCAGCGTTGCCCAGTTGCTGGATAGCGTGAATCTCGCGTTGCCTGATACGACGACCTTCCGCGAGTACGACTACAAGGTCGGCTATCGTCCGGAATCGATCTACCGGCCAAGCATTGGTTATGCGCAGGACAATTACGGAAGAGGATTGTACGGCGGTGCCGGCGTCATCCTGGCCGACCTCCTCGGGAACAACCAGCTCGTGCTCGCCGGTCAGGTGAATGGCCGCCTCAGCGAGGCGTTCTTTCTCGGTTCGTATACCAACCTCGGGAGCCGGCTGCAGTACTCGCTGGGCGTAGCGCAATCGCCCTACTTCTTCATCCAGGACTACAGCCTGGAATCCTTCGGTGACGGCTCCTCGAACTTCCTCGAGACGTACGAAGTCGCGCGCTATATCGTGCGCGAGGGCTTTGCGATCGGCATGCGTCCATCCAACCGCTTCAACCGGGTCGAGGTGGGCGCGTCGGTGAACAACGTGGCGCGCTCGATTGCGCTCTACCGTCGCGCCGTGGACGGCCTCACTGGCTACGGGACGGGCTTCATCATCGACAGCGTGGTGAACTTCCCGGCCCTGAATTACATCGCGCCCTACGCGGCCTACGTATCGGACAATTCACTGTTTGGGTACACCGGCCCGATTGCCGGACGCCGCTATCGTCTCGAGGTGCGTCCGGTCCTGGGCGGACTTCGCTGGACCGAGCTCTCCGCCGACTATCGCCGGTATGTGCCGGTGCTCTTCAACTTCCTGACCCTCGCCTGGCGCGCGCAGACCAGCATCGGGTTCGGCCCCGACGAGATGGTCTTCCCGAAGTATCTCGGCCGCGCCGATTACGTACGCGGGTACGATCGTGAGCAGTACGCGGCCCAGTTCTGCGGCGGACTCTTCACGGACCAGTCAGCATGCTCGGTGACCGAACTGCTCGGCAGCCGCTTCATGCTCGGCAACGTCGAACTGAGGTTCCCGCTCGTCAGGCGCTTCGACCTTGGCGTGATCCCGATCTCGCTGCCACCCGTTGATGGCCTGTTCTTCTTCGACGCCGGTGTTGCGTGGTCGAAGGGCCAGAACATCTCGCTCTCGCGTCCCGAGAACTACAACCAGGACATCCAGCGCTACCTGCTGCGCAGCTACGGCATGGGCATCCGGATGAACCTGTTCGGCTACGCCTTGCTGCGCGCCGACTATGCCATCGCGCTGGATCGCGGACCGCGACGCGGGTACTGGGTACTCACTCTCGGTCCAAGCTTCTAGCCTCGGGTTTTCCACAGAAAAGGGGGCGCGGATCATGGTCCGCGCTCCTTTTTCAGTTTTGGTGATTTTCATGCTCGCGTGCGGGACTCGCCTCATCTACTATTCGCGGGTGCGGGGACGACTTCTTTCGCTCTCCTTGCTCGCCATGGCCGCTTGCACCGAGCGCGGTCCAGCGGGTGAGAGTGTCGCCGCCTTCGCCGCCGCGTATGGTCAGGATCCCATCGCCCTCCGCGTGGCTCGCGGTGGCGGCCCGGTTCGCGCGTACCAGTATCCGCGGCTCGACTCGCTGATCTGGACCTCGTCCCAGTCCGTTGGCTCACAGGCTCGCGTCCTGGCCTTCGACCCGGAAAACGGGCTCGAAGCGTTCGTCGACCGCGCCGGAATTCCGGGGTGGGTAGACCTTCGCGTTGGCACCGTCAAGCCGAGCCGGACCCCGCGCCTCGAGTTGATGACGTCGCGAGACGCCTGGTCGATCTTCGGCGTGACGCGCGACACGATCGTCCACCGGTCGACGCCGAGTGGAGAATGGCAGTTCGCGACGGACGACCCCGTCAGCCGCCTGTTCCCGACCGCCGAAGGTGGCCTGATCGTCATGACGTCGAACGCCTCGACGTCGAAGCTCGTCAGGTTGCGGCCGCCCGAGCGCACCATTGTGGATTCGGCGAACATCCCGATGCCTAACCACTCGGCGATGTCGCCCCTCGGCGATCGGCTGTACCTGGCCTTCGGCCGCGAGGTCGCGGCACTGAACGTCAGCACGTTCGACGAGGTGGGACGGGTCGCGTTTGACGGGCCCGTATCGTCGCTCGTGACCACGCCGTCGGGTGACCGGGTATTCGTCGCCACGGAACTGTCGAGTAACGTGGCCATACTCGACCGCTACAGCGGCGAGCGCACCGAACTCGTCAGCCTCCCGGCCCAGGTCAGGGAACTCCGCATGGACCCGTTAGGCCGGCTGTTGCTCGCCCGGCCGGACAGCGGCGACTCGGTCTGGGTCATCAACATCGGCACGAACCAGGTCGTCGCTACGTTGCCGACCGCGTGGCGAGCAGACTTGCCGACGGTCGCCCATGACGGCACGGTGGCGACGGTGACCGGCGATGACGTCCACTTTACCGTCCCCGGCGCTCCGAAGCCGCGCATCATCATCAAGGATGGGGCCGGCGAGATCTGGCATTTCGTGTTCTGGAATGGCTTCCGCCCCAGGACGTCGGTGCTCGACGAGCCGGTCGTCTTCCCGGTGGACACCACGTACTACAT
>CBIHMX010000242.1:0-4858 GCA_966211115.1 uncultured Gemmatimonadaceae bacterium
CCCCCCCAATTCACACCCCCACCACGCCAACCGCGATTGCCTCTTGTCTGGTGGGCTCGGAGTTTTGTAAACGAGCCAGCCGGCCGCTCGACGCGTCGAGCACGGCGGGTTCGCCGCCCTTGAGCCTCGTGGTCGCGTCCCGCAGGCCGACGACGGCCGGAATACCTAACGAGCGGGCGAGGATGGCGACGTGCGACGTCCGGGTCCCCGAGTCGGTGGCGATGCCGGCGATGGCGTCCCGGTCGAGCTGGACCGTCAGGCTGGGTGTCAGGTCGTGCGTGACCAGGATCGCGTTGGTCCCCTTGGGGACGTCCACCGGATCATGGTCCGGCAGCTCCATCAGCATCGTCAGGACGCGGATGTGCAGGTCGGTCAGGTCGCCCACGCGCTCGCGCAGCATGGGCGCGGCACTCCGCGCAAACTTCTGGCGCCACTCCAGCATCACGACGTCGAACGCCTTCTCCGCATCGAGGTTCTGGCGGATGTACGACTCGACCTCGTTGATGAGGGCCGAGTCGCCGAGCATGCCGACCTGCACCTCGAAGATGCCGGCCTCCTCCGCGCCGGCATGCTGCTCGGCGCGATCGCGCAACTGTCCGAGGCGGATCACCGCGCGCTGCACCGCCGACTTGAAGCGCGCGATTTCGCCGTCGATCTGGTCGTCGTCGATGATGCGATGTGGAACTTCGGGAACTTCCCACCGCAGCAGGCGCACGGGACCGACGACAATTCCCGGTGAAGCCGGAATCCCGTGCAGGACGCGGTTCACTTGTCGCGCTCCCCGAACTTCGAGGCGACCAGGGCCGCCAGCGCATCCACCGCCTGTTCGGCATCGTCGCCGCTCGCCTTCAGCCAGAGCGTCGTCCCGTACTCCGCCGCCAGCATCATGACGCCCATGATACTCTTGCCGTTCACTTCCATGTCGTCACGGCGGATGGTGACCTCGCTGCGGAACTTCGCTGCCGCCTTGACGATCTCGGCGGCCGGTCGCGCGTGCAGGCCGTTGCGATTCTCGATGCGGACTTCGCGTTCGGAGGTCATTGGATCACCGAGTAGAGAACGAACGCCGTGAGGACACCGATGGAAAGTTTCCATCCTTCAGCGCGTCCGTGAAGGCTGGCGAGCAGGATGGCGCCCGCCAGTACACCAATCAACGTTCCACCGAGCAGGATCTGGCCCGGCCCGATCACGCGCTGCAGCGCCACTGGAAACGCGAACCCCGCCAGGGCGGCGGCCATCTTGCCGAGCCAGGGTTGCGACCGCTGCAGCAGCGGATGGCCTAACGACTGGGCGACGTTCAGCCCGCGACGCCAGCCGGCCTCGAGGCCCCAGATGCGAAGGCCGAGGTGGCCCACGTTGTACAGGATCAGGAATGTCAGCACGGTCGCCAGGGGCGACCCGCCGCTCCCGAACACGACCAGGGCGGCGAACGAACACAGTGGCAGGAAGGTCGCCCAGACCAACCGGTCACCGAGCGCGCCCAACGGGCCGCATAACGCGGTGCGGAATCGCTCGATGCGCTCGGGGGCGGCGCCCTCGAGCTCCGCCCGCGCCAGCGCACCCACGGCCACACTCGCGAGGTAGGGATGGGCGTTGAAATACTGGCTCTCGCGCGCCAGTGCGGCGCGGTATGCCTCGCCGTCCTTCCCGCCCGGCAACCGCCGCAAGGCCGGCTCGACGGAGAAACCGATACCGTTGCCGAGGAGCGTCTCGTAATTCCACGCTCCCTGTACGGCGAGGAGCCGGAAGAACATCGCAACCCGCGTCATGACGGGGAGCGTCGGGGCGACCGGTGCGCTCATGATATGCTCACCACGACGAGGCCGGCGCCCAGGCCGACGGCAAAGAACCAGAGGAACCGCGGCACGGCATGGAACAGCTTCCACGCCGCACCTAACGAGACGGCCCCCGCGACGCCGCCCACCATGGCCCGCGACATCGGCGCACTGCTGCCCCAGGCCTGGAGCGTCAGCACCTGTACCGGGGCGAACGCCATGAGCCCCAGGGCCGTGAGCATGAAGCCACGGGACAGGTCCGCGCCCAGTCCGGCGATCTGGAGTCCGATGACCGTCTGTCGCGATCCGTGCGCGACCGCATCGTGGCGGGATCGCGCCCAGTGCGCGTTCAATTTCCGCAACTGTACCATCGACCACCCGCCGACCCACGCCAGCGCCAGCGCCGCCAGTACCGATGTCGTCAGGCGCCCCGCATCGAAGCCATACGCAGCCTTGGCATACAGCGCGCCCCCGACCACTCCCGCCGAGCCCCATTCAGGATATCGGCTCGCGCCGAAAGGCAGCGTCTCGACCGCAAACAGTTCGAGCGCCGCCCCAACGAGCAAACCCGCCCACGGATCGCCGAGAATGGCGCCCGCCACCGTCGCGCCAACGATCGGGCGGGAAATCATTGACTGCGGAAAGCTGACGGTATCGAGTCCAAACACGGCACCGAGGACCGAGAGGATCATGATGTCGGCCGTGTTCATGATCCGTTTCCGGACAACAGTTCATCCAGCGGAACGGGCCTCGCCGCCGGAACGTCCTGCGCAGTGACCTCGATGTTGCGCGCGGCCAGTGCGCGCAACTGGGCTTCCTCCGCCGACGTCAGGAACACGTACCGCAGGCGCTGCATGCGACCCGGCCGGTGGTGGATGCCGCCCACGTTGACGCGCCGGATGTCATCCGTCGACTCGACCAGCCGTGTCATCGTGTCGATGTCACCAGTGAGGAGCAACCCGCGCCGTTCGTCGTCCTGGTAGCGATCGAGGTTGGCGGCGGCCGCGTCCACGGCATCGAAGTAGATGTCCATGTCCGGCGGCACGCCCATGCGATACAACTCCTGCTCCCAGTCGCTTGATGCCACTTCGTCGTCCACCAGCACGATGAATCGCAGATCCAGGGGCTGTCCCCAACCAACGACCACCTGACCGTGAATCAGCCGGTCGTCGATACGGTACAACTCAAGTGCCACGCGGACCCCCGGTCACCACGAGCGAGGCGCGACCCTTGTCCGCGGCGTGTTCCACAGCATTCACGTCGCCCGACTCGGCGGTGAAGGCAAAGTCGAGAAGCGTCGACAGGTTCACGCCCGTCACGACCTTCAGCATGGGTATTTCCCGCTGGATGCGGCGGGCCGCCATGGTGCAACTGCCGGCCGGCAGGTCGGTGAAGATGACCACCGCCTCGCTCTCGGCGAGTCGCTCGCGAAGCAGTGCTTCCACGCCCTGCGCCGACAGGCCGCGATTGGTGACGCCAATGAAGACGTCGCCACGGCCGGTGATCTGCTCGAGGGCAGACAA
The DNA here is from genome assembly GCA_966211115.1 of uncultured Gemmatimonadaceae bacterium. Lineage (GTDB taxonomy): Bacteria > Gemmatimonadota > Gemmatimonadetes > Gemmatimonadales > Gemmatimonadaceae > JABWBJ01. The sequence continues at coordinate 3,299 of CBIHMX010000242.1, forward strand.
CATGCCGTCAGCGAAGGTCCCGTGACCGGCGACGATGGCGCGAACGCTACTCATCGTCCTGGCTCAGGTACTGTTTGCTGTCACTCGCTTCGCGCATGCGGCCGATCAGTCGCTGGTTGAATGCTTCCGCCGGATTCTCCCCGTAGTATCGCAGCAGGTGATTCATCGCGATCACCTCGGAGATCACCGTGATGTTTTTCCCGGGATTCAGGTACACCGTGATCTTCGGCAACTCGATGCCAAGAATGGTCATGATCTGCGGCTCGAGACCCGTCCGGTCGACCGGTGAATTCTCTGACCATTCCAGCAGTTGCACCACCACTTCGATCCGTTTCTGTTGGCGCACGGCGCGTATGCCGAAAATGGAACGGACATCGATCAGGCCAACGCCGCGGATCTCCATGAAGTGACGCTGCAGTTCGTGTCCGCGCCCGATGACGATGTCGTTCCCGCGCCGGAAACAGATCACCAGGTCGTCGGCGACCAGCCGATGACCGCGTTCCACCAGGTCGAGAACGCACTCCGACTTGCCGATCCCGCTGGCGCCGGTGAACAGGACGCCAACGCCGAAGACGTCCGCCAGTGAACCGTGCAATGTGCTGCTCGGCGCAAACAGTTCCTCCATCACCGGCTTGAGACGCCGGTACACTTCCGCCGTCTTCATCGGCGATCGATGGACTGGCACACCGGCCGCCTGCGCCAGCTCCACCAGTGGAGGAACCGCTTCGAGTCCCTTGGTGATGAAGATGCAGGGAATCGGGAACGCGAAGAATTGCGCGAGAATCCGGCGTCGTTCGGCTTCACCGAGCGTGCTGAGATAGGTGATCTCCGTTTCGCCCATCATCTGTACGCGCTCGGCGATGAACCGGCCGACGTAGCCCGCGAGCGCGAGGCCGGGACTGGAAACGTCGGGGTTCTCGATCTCCCGGTTCTTGCCATCCGAGCCGGCCAGTTGCTCCAGCTGCAACGGCTCCTTGAGACGCTCGATCAGTCTGCCGACGGTAACCGCCACGCGTGTCGTGCCTCGCTTGTCAGGTGCGGACCGGACGGCGCGCACGCCGCATCGTCAGCCGGCCCATGCGGCGCAACTGGGCTTCGAGGTGCGCCAGGGCGGCTGCCAGGGCCGGTCCGTAGTAGCGGCCCGTTCCTTCAGCCACCAGGCGACGCCCGCGGGTCTGCAGCTCGAGCTCCACCCGCCGCATCCGTCCGTCTTCCTCGAAGCGGATGACGCCCGACGCCGGCCGCGTTAGGCGCTGGCCGAGCTTGTGGAGGGACCGGGCGGCATTCTGCCGGACCCGTTCCGGAACCGTGGCGTGGTGCGACTGAAAGACGATGTCCACCGATGCTACCCTCCACCCGCGATCACTGCGTTCAGGTGACGCGCCGTTTCCGACGCGGCCCGCTCCCACGTGAAGGTCAGGGCGAATTCCCTGCCCTTCGCGCCGAGTTGTTCCGCCAACGACCGGTTCGACGCCAATCGCTGCATTGCGCTGGAAATGCCGTCCACGTCGCCATGGCGCACGAGGTAACCCGTCTCCCCATGGAGCACCGACTCCCGGA
>CBIHMX010000243.1:0-4851 GCA_966211115.1 uncultured Gemmatimonadaceae bacterium
ACGCAGGCGACCTTCGGCGGTGTTGTAGCGGCCGGCGAGATAGAGGTTGTCATTCAACAGCCGGTACGTGAGCTCGTAGGCGTTCTGCGTCCACTTCCGGTTTTCAGGCTCGTTGCGCGCGCGGCCCTTCGCGTTTTCGATGTTGCCGAAGAACTCGAGGTTGCCAACCTTCACGAACGGGTTGATGACCCAGGCGCGGGCTTCGCTCTGGAAGCCGGGTTGCACGTTGCCCGTCCACGCGCTGTCCTTCTCGGTACCGGCGGTGTTCACCATGATCTGGTAGTAGCGCGATCCGGCGCGGTCACCGGTGTAGAGCGAGTTGTTGTTCGCCTTGGACTGCGCGAACATCGATCCCGTCAGGCGGATGCGCAGGTCGTCGCTGTATTCCTTGTCGAAGCCGACCTTGCCCATGAAGGCGGGCGAGCGCTTCTCGGGAACGGTGACCTGTCCGCGGGTTTCACCCGAAGCGGCGCCGGCCATCGCCAGCCAGGGACCGGTGCGGAAATACACTTCCCCGCCGATCTCCGTCGTGAACGCATCCATCAGCAGGTTGCCGACGAGCGGGTTGTACATCGCGTTGCCGTTGTCGGTGCGGCGGAAGTGCGCGTCGCCGTAGTTCAGCTCATAGTGACCGATGCGCAGCGTCACGTACTTCATGATGTTCTCGAGCGCCGCGACCTGCAGCGGCGACTGGTCGATCAGGATGTAGCCATCCTTCACCCACGTCTCCTGGTGGTGGCGCGAGGACAGGTAGTTGGTCATCTGCACGCGGATGCCGGGCGCGAGCTGCGCGTTCAGGTAAACGTTCGCTACCGCGTTGTTGAAACCGCCGCCGATGCGAAGCAACTGATTCTGGTCGACGTTGTTGACCAGCTTCGGGTCGGCGGTGTTCTCGTGGTTGATGCCCTGGAACTGCTGCGTGAAGGCGCCGCCCCACGTGAGCTTGAAGCCGGTGTAGGTGACCGTGTCCTTCTTTGGCGTCTCGAACACGTTGAGGCCGCGCTGGTCGACCGGCCGCATGTGCTGGATTTCGATACCAGGCGCCTTCGAAATGGCCGGGGCAGCGGCGGGCTTTGCCGATGAATCCGGCTTGCCTGAAGCGGTGCCACTGGCGTTTCCGCCGTCCTGTGCGCTGGCCGGCAAGGCGATCAGCAGTGCTGCCAGGGTTGTGAGACTCATCGTGCCTTTCATGGATTTATCCCTCGAGATGGATCGTTTGAAATCGTCAGGCAGGTGTGCGACGGGCTACTGAGCGCCATCCTTCAGCACGAGGTCGAACCCGACCTTCACCAGGTCGCCGACCTTCATGCGGCCGAACATCATCGTCGGCGGCTTGAGTCCGAACTCGGTCATCTTCAGCGGATACGTCGCGGCAATGCGCAGGGCGCCGTCGGCGGCCGGTGTCGCGATGGCAGCGATCTCGATTTCCTTCTCTGTTCCGCCGAGGGTGAGGACGCCCTTGATCGTGACGTTGACGGAATCGCCGGACTTCAGGAGCTCATGACTCGTCAGGCGGAACTCGATCTGGGGATGTTCTTCGGCCTTGAGCGCCTTTTTCAGGTGGCCGTTCATCGTGCCGTTGCCGCACTCGAGCTTTTCCGTCGGGATCACGAGCGTCGCGCCCGTCACGGCCATGGTGCCGGCGAGCGTGGTGGCCACGGCGTTCGGTTCGGCGTCGAGCTTCAGTTCGAACGTGGTTGCCTTGCATTCCCAGCCGCGCATCGAGGACGTACCACCGACCCAGATCCGGCTTTCCGGCATGGAGTCAATGCCCGTCGCGGCATTCAGCGTCCCGCCTGCGCCTATCAACAGCGGCAACAGTGCGGCAAGAATCCAACGGGCTGGTTTCAGGTTGCTAGTCATGTTCTGTCCCTCCGGGGAGGTCGCGTAGTGCTGCGTCATTGGTGCGTGTGAAGGTCGTCTTGTCGAAGGGCCGTTGAAGTCCGGCAAAGCGTGGAACTCGCGTGAGGCATCCAGTGCCATCGCCTGTCGGGGATTCGCCGACGTCTTGGTCATCGCTGGTCGACGACCGCCCGGGCGGGCGAGCGGACGAACGTTTCCAGGGTGAAGACCGCGTTGCCGAGTCCCGGCAGCGAACTCTCGATTCTGAGCGGGACGCGGTCGCCATCGGCCGTCATGAAGAGCCGGATCACGCCTTCACCGCTGAAGCGCGGATCCCGAACGCGCAGCTCGGTGACGATGACCTCGAACTCACCGAGTGCCGAATGGATCGTTTCCCGTCCCAGGACCCGGATACACACCGGATTGCGCTCCGCGTCGAAGTGCCGGTTCAACGACCAGGAGCTGTCCGGTTCGAGGGACAGGGTCCGGATGTAGTAGATGAAGGACAGTTCGTCGAGCGGCGTGTCGGTCAGGCTGATGCCGCTATCGCCTTTCGATCCCGTCCAGCGCATCTCCTCCGGATACAGCTCGACGTCAGAGTTGCGACGAGACCAGAGGTAGCGGTGCCGCTGTTCGAAGCGGAGCGACGCCATGCGATTCACGTCGAGCCATGAATCGGTGTGGTTGATCGCCTTGATCGGGCCGACGCCCACTTCGACGGCAGAACGGAGGAGCAGCGTCGAGGTTCCGCGCAAATCAACCGGGCCCTCGATCCACATGGTTCCCTTGCCGCTGGCGCGCATCTTGTCGACGCGGACGTGATAGGTCAGGCGCTCGCCGGCGCCGAAGGGAAGCGGCGCTTGCGCCTCCACCGTTCCGGCAATCGCGGTAACCAGCGCTGTGGTGAACACCAAGCGCTGCCACACACCACGATCCGCCCAGCTTGTGCCGCCCATGTTGGTCTCCCATGAAGCCGCGCATGTTGCGCTGCTCAAAGGACGGCGTTACCGAACTGCCTCAATGTCAGGCAGGTATGGGAATTTTCGTACGGGTTCGCTTCGAAGCCTGTCGGGGGAGTCCTGACGATGAACCGCGGCATGCGGGACGCTTAATCATGATGTCGCAGCGTCCGTAGACTGACGCGCCTGGTTGCTACTTGAAAGGCTCGACACGCACTTTGCACCAGGTTCAACATCCCTGCATGCTCCCCACAATGACTGCACTGGCGTCCGACGTCGTATTACGCGACGGATCAACCTTGCGGCTGCGACCAGTCGAACCTGGCGATGAGCAGCGACTGCTGGCGTTTTTTCGCGGGCTCTCCGACACGTCGCGACGCTTTCGCTTTTTCGGTACCTCGAGCGACGAATCGCTGACGAAAGAACTGCGCCGGCAATTGCATGGGGATTCCCACCATGCCGGCATCGTGGCCATCGAGGGTCATGAGGGCCGGATCGTGGGTCACGCGGCGTACGCGGTGATCGGTTCCGATAGCGCCGAAGTGGCGTTTACGGTGGCCGAGTCGTACCAGGGCCGTGGGCTGGGAACGATCCTCGTCGGCGAGCTCGCGCGCACGGCCTCGGCGGCCGGGATCGTGGTGTTCCGGGCCGTGGTGATGCCGGACAATTACCGGATGCTGTCGGTCTTCCGCGAATCGGGCTTCAGCCTCACGATCGACGCCGTGCCTGACGAGATCCGCGTGACCTTCCCGACGGCGTTGACGGACGAAGCCGTCGAGCGCTATGAAGGGCGCGAATGGACGAGCGCCGTGAATGCGATCAACGCGTTCTTCCGGCCCCGCTCCGTGGCCGTGATCGGTGCATCACGGCAACGCGGTACGATCGGCGCCGAAGTGCTCCACAATCTCCTCGCCTACGGATTCAACGGTCCGGTCCTTCCGGTGAACCCGTCGGCGCCAGTCGTTCAGAGCATCGTCGCGTATCCCGCCGTGGACGACGTGCCGGGGCCGGTGGACCTGGGCGTGATCGTGGTCCCCCGTAGCGCCGTACTGGCCGTCGCTGAAGCATGCGGTCGGAAGGGCGTTCGCGCGCTCGTCGTCATCTCGGCCGGGTTCTCCGAAGTCGGCGACGAGGGAATCGTCAGGCAGCAGGCGCTGGTACGCACGTGCCGGGAGTACGGGATGCGCCTCATCGGCCCCAACTGCATGGGCATCCTCAACACCGATGCGGACGTCCGGCTCAACGCGACGTTCGCGCCGCAGGCTCCGCCCGCCGGACGCGTGGCGTTCATGTCGCAGAGTGGCGCGTTAGGGCTTTCCATCATTGATAATGCCACCTCCCTGGGCCTCGGGATCTCGACATTCGTTTCCATCGGCAACAAGGCTGACATCTCGGGCAATGACCTGATCCGGTACTGGGAACAGGACCCGCACACCGACGTCATCCTGTTGTACCTGGAATCGTTCGGCAATCCGCGAAAGTTTTCCCGCATCGCGCGGCGCGTCGGTCATGCGAAGCCGATCGTCGCGGTCAAGAGCGGACGCTCGGCGGCCGGCGCCAGGGCGAGCGGATCGCATACCGGCGCCCTGCTGGCCGCGTCGGATGTTACCGTCGATGCGCTTTTCCGCCAGGCGGGCGTCATTCGCACCGACCGGCTGGAGGAGCTGTTCGATGTGGCAGCCCTGCTCGCCAGCCAACCCCTGCCGGCCGGGCGTCGCGTGGCGATCCTCACCAATGCCGGCGGGCCCGGCATCCTCTGCGCCGATGCCTGTGAAGCGGATGGCCTCGTGATTCCCGCGTTAGGTAGCGCCACGCAGGCGGCGTTGCGGGCGATCCTGCCACTGGAGGCCAGCGTCGGCAACCCGGTGGACATGATCGCCTCCGCGACCGCTGCCCAGTACCAGGAAGCGATCGGCGTCATCGGGCGCGATCCGGATATCGACGCCGTCGTCGTCATCTTCATTCCGCCGCTGGTGACCAGGCCGGAAGACGTGGCGCGGGCGATCGTCAACGGCGCCAGGGAACTCGCTGGCGCGAAGCCGGTGCTCAC
>CBIHMX010000244.1:0-4840 GCA_966211115.1 uncultured Gemmatimonadaceae bacterium
GAGATGGCCTTGAACGACAGCAACGAGTCGGACACCGGGATCGGCGTGGTGCTGGTAGTGCGCCCACGGTCGCCTAACTGCCCCTGTGTGTCATCGCCCCAGCAATAGGCCCTGCCGGTCAGGTTGAGCGCGCATGCGTGCAAAGACCCGGCAGAAATTGTTGTAAAGCGTTCCGATTTCACCGTCGCCAGGCCGGGGGTGGGAGTATCGCCCCCAAAACCGTTACCGAGCTGCCCGGCGCCATCTGCCCCCCAGCAGTACAGCAACTGCTCGGTAGAAATTCCGCAGCCGAAATTGCCACCGGCCGAAATGGACGTGTACGCAACTTCAGGCGCATTCATCCGCTTCGGCGGAAGCGTGCAGGGCGGAGTCTCCGACCCTTCCGTTCCGGGGAAGCAGGCCGAATCTGCTACGGAGCCGATCCGTCCGTCGAGGCCCAGCCCCCAGCAATAGCCGCGGCCGAAATTCGCCACGCCACAGGTAAAACCACGCCCACCATCCATGCTCGTCAGCACGCGCGGTTGTGTCTCGATGTCCACCGACGCCGAGCGATGCGCGGTGCGGGCGGTGATCGTTGCCTGACCGACGCCAACGACATTCACGATGCCATCACCGTCGACCGTCGCCACCGATGCGTTCGACGTCGTCCAGTTGAACGTCCGCGCCATGACGCCGTTGTTGTAGTCGCGCGCTATCGCGGTCAGCTCGATCGTGTCGGAGACCAGCGCCTGCGTCACCGGCGACGTCAGCGACACGCTGGCAACGACCGGTGCGACGAGAATCTGCGAGCCCGCAAAACGAGCGTTCGACGTCGCCAGTACGCTGGTGCTGCCCAGACCCTCGGCGTGCACCGTTCCGTTCACGTCCACCGAGACGACCTCGTTCGCGTTCGACTGCCAGGTGAATGCCACGCCAACGCGTAACTCACCGTCGGGATCGAACGCCTCGGCCTTCAGCCTGAGCGTGTCAGTGGAAGGCAGGATCGGCTCGTCGACATAGATGGTATCGCGACCGGGAGTGACGACAATCGTTTCGGTGGCCGGGAGAATGACCAGCGTTGCCTTGCCGATCTTGTGCGCGCTGGCGTGGATCTCGACCGTGCCCGGGCGGATCGGTACGACGAGTCCCGTGCCGTCCACGATGGCGATCGACTCGTCCATGCTGCGCCAGGCATAATCCGAAACGGGAACCGTTTCGCCGGCGCGGCCGATGGCAACCGCGCTGAACTGCACGAAGTCCGCCGTCGTGATCGTGTCCGGCACGAGGATCGTCGCGCTCGACGGAACCACGCGAACTTCCAGGATCGACAAGCCCGGAATCCCGCTCACGTTCGGTCCGGTCTCCTCGCCGCAGGCCACGACGGTGAGCAGGGTCAGGGCAGCGGCAACTCGTCCAGCTCGCATCAGGTTCGCTCCAGTGATTCGTTTGAACAGCACACACAGTGCGTACTCAACTGTGGCGCGTCCAGCACCTTTGTGCACGATGTGTACCGTTTGGCCGGAGAGTCTCACACAGCCTATCCCCTGCCGGCACAACAGTTTAACCCTATCCAGACTCGGCGGTGTGGTAATATCGCCACACCAGCCGAGTGTGCCAGTGTCTCACACGGGGGCAGGATCTCGGGACAAGCCTTACGATTCGGCCGTGAACTACGAGCGTCCAAACGACCTCCAGTCAGCGGCCCGGCACCTTTCAGCGACCGACGCCCAGGCCCTGGGCGGGGGGACCGACCTCCTCGTCGCCATTCGCGAGGGCCTCGTACATCCCCGGCGCGTGGTCGACCTGACCGCCATTCCCGGCGCGAACGCGATCCGGGACCTGCCTGACGAGTCTCTCGAAATCGGCGCCGCGGTTCGCATCGCGACGATCGCTGAAAACCAGCGCATTCGCGAGCGGTTTCCGGCGCTGGCCATGGCCTGTGAGGCGGTCGGCAGCCCGGCCCTGCGGAACATGGGGACGTTAGGCGGCAACCTCTGCCAACGTCCCCGGTGCTGGTACTTTCGCTCCGGCATTCCCTGCCTCAAGTCCGGTGGATCCGACTGTCCGGCGGCGGCGGGCGAGAATCAGCATCACGCGATTTTCGGTGGTGGACCCTGTTTCGCGCTGAATCCGTCCGATCCGGCCGTGGCCCTCACGGCCCTCGAGGCGACCGTGCAGGTGTACGGCCCTGATGGCGCGCTACAGGTTCCCATCGCCGAGTTTTTCGTGCTCCCCGATCCCGATCCTCGCCGCGAAAACAGCCTGGCGCCGGGCGAATTCGTCACCGGCGTTACGGTACCCGCTTACTCGTCAGGCGGCCGGCAGCGGTATACGAAGGTGCTGCAGCGCGCCGAATGGGATTTTGCCCTGGCGTCGATTGCCGCGGTGCGTCGCGCCGATGGCTCGGTCCGCATGGTCCTGGGCGGCGTGGCGCCGGTGCCGTGGCGGGTGAATTCGTCGGTCGAGGAGGATGTCGCTTCTGCTCCGCTCTCGGCCGATGACGTGGACGTGCTCGCCGAGCGGGCGATGTACGACGCCAGGCCGCTCGCGAAGAACGGTTACAAGGTAACTTTGGCGACGAATCTGATTCGTGAAGCGATCGCGTTCCTGAACGCCTAGGCGGTATCGTCCTCCGCCACCGCCCATCCGCCATCGATGAAAAAGCTTCTCGTCGTCCTGCAGCGCGAATACATGGAGCGCGTCCGCACGAAATGGTTTCTCGTGGCGACCGTGTTCGGACCGGTGTTTTTCGGCGCGCTGATGTTCCTTCCGGCATGGATGGCGAATCGTTCAAACACGTCGGAGGACGTCGGTCGGATCCGGATTCTCGACGCGACCAATGCCAACCTTGGCCAGCTCGTGGCGGCGGAGCTCAATCGCGACCTGACCGCTGACACCTCTGGCACGCAGGTAGTCAGCGTGACTGATGCGACCCTCGGCGGAGCGGAGTCGACGGCTGTGCGGGACATTCGCGCGCGCGATATCAAAGGTTATCTCGTCGTCGACTCCGGCACACTCGCAGGTCGTGGGGCGCGGTACCTGGGCACCAACGCTTCGGCACTCGCGGATATGCGGAGGATCGAAACAGCGGTTGCCCGGGAATTGATCGGGCTCGAGCTGAGTCGCGCCGGCGTAACGCCCATCGAGGTGGACCGGGTCAAGCGATTACGGGCCGGTTTGCGCGCTGAGCGTTTTTCCGTGTCCGGGCGCGCGGGTTCCGGTCGGGTGAACATCCTATTCGCCTCAGTCGTCGGCATCCTGCTCTACACGACGATTCTGATGTACGGTCAGAACGTCCTGCGCGGAGTCATCGAGGAGAAACAGTCCCGCGTGGCCGAGGTGGTCGTTTCGAGCATTCGTCCGACGACGTTGCTGGCGGGGAAGGTGCTCGGTGTGGGCGCCGTGGGCCTCACCCAAATGGTTCTCTGGATGATCGCCACCGTCGTTATGCTGCGATACCGGGTGGCCCTCATGGAGATGTTCGGGCTGCCGGCGACGTCGATCCCGCTTCCGTCAGTCAGCGCCGGCCAGATCGCGGTTCTTCTCATTTTCTTCCTGCTCGGCTACACGCTGTATTCGGCGCTCTTTGCTGCTGTTGGAGCGATGGTGAGCAGCGAACAGGAGGCCCAGCAGGCGCAGATGCCGGTGGTGCTGATGCTTGTGGCATCGATCGTTTTCCTCCAGCCAGTCCTACTCGATCCGGACGGTCAACTCGCAATGACGCTCGGATTCATGCCCATCTCGTCACCGATCATCATGCCGCTGCGCATGAGCACCGTGGACGTCGCTCCATGGGAAATCGGGGTTTCGATTCTCGCGTTGGTCGCCGGTTGTTACCTGGCAGTGTATTTCGCGGCCAAGGTTTATCGCACAGGTTTGCTCATGCACGGCAAGCGTGTGTCGTTCCGCGAAGTATTCAAATGGATCAAATGGGCGTGATGGGTCCCGGAGTCCTGGAACTGCCGAAGGTGAAACGCTCTATACCTGTTGTACCGGAGCCGTCGGCGTGAGAAGGCGATGCATGATGGGAAGGTCGACGCGTAGCAGGATCACCATCAGGATCGTTGTCGCGACCACGGCGACCATCAGGCCGCGTTCACGGTAAAGGTGTTCCGGGTTTTGCGCGGCGCTGTTCGGCTTGAGTGCCACTCGCAGGTACATGGCCATGACGAGTGCCACGAGAGGGAACGCCAGGATCAGTTCCAGGCGATAGCGCATGCAGAAGGCACCGAAGAAGAGCATGGCCGCTGCCGCGTAAAACATGATTGAGACGATCAACCTTTCGGACGTGTAGAACGCGAAGGATCGGCGATAGGCTCCTGCGGTCGCGCGATCGCCGATGCTGGCCAATTCCGCATAGCGCTTGAGCGCCATGAAATAGCAGCCGATCATCCAGTAGCTGAGCAGCAGCGAGGCTGGCGCGAGCGTGGCGCTGGTGACGATGAACCACCCGGCCAGCATGCGGAGCGGATTGTTGATGGCTTCGGACAGCACGTCGACATATGGCTGGTCCTTGCTCCGCATGGGCGGGACATTGTAGACGACGGCCATGACCCATAGCGCCAGCAAAGAAAGCGTGAAGGGGATGCTGATCGTCGTCGACAGGGACATTCCGGCGGCGAACAACAACAACCACTGCACGTATGCGGCGACGGGTGATACGCGACCCGAGGGAATTGCCCTATGCCTTTTCTCGGGGTGGTGTCGATCGGAGGGCGCATCGAGCACTTCGTTGAGCGTGTAGTTGCTGGACGCAACCAGGCAGATGGCGGCGAAACCGGTAAGGATGCGGATCCAGAGATTCCGGGCATCGACTCCACTGACCGTGCCAAGGGCGATGACGATTCCGGGAATGACGAAG
>CBIHMX010000245.1:0-4813 GCA_966211115.1 uncultured Gemmatimonadaceae bacterium
GTACTGGGCCGTAGCGTCACCGGCCGCCAGCGTCGGGCATAGTGCGACGCCACGCTCGGCCATGAGCCGGAAGACTTCCGGCGTACCCTGGTCGCCGTGCTCGATCGTCCTCACGCCGCCCATCACTGCGCGCCTCATGCCTTCGGCGGTCGATGAGTGGGCAACGACCGGCCGGCCACTGCTCGACGCGATTTCGACCACGCGGCTGATTTCCTCTTCCGTGAACGCGGGTCGCGCTTCCCCGTTAGGCCCCCAGCGATAGTCGGCGTAGATCTTGACCCACTCGGCGCCGTGCCGGATCTGGTCGCGGACGATGCGCGACAGATCCTCGAGTCCCGCTGCTTCCTCGGCGCCCTGTGGAATGTCGAGCTCCGTCGCGAAGCCGCGCGGCGCGTAACTCCCCTTCATGACGATGGCGCGCGTCGCCGTGATCAACCGTGGTCCCGGAATGACGCCCTTCTCGATCGCCTGCCTCAATCCCACGTCCACGTAACCGGCGCCTTCGGTCCCAAGGTCACGCAATGTCGTGAATCCCGCGTCGAGCGTGCGCGCGAGATGCACCGTCGCCCGCGCGACGCGTTCACCGAGTGACTCGCGCAGGACCTGGTCTTCCCACGATGTCTCGTTGTACGGATGGAGCAGGACATGCGAATGGGCGTCGATGAGCCCGGGAATCAGGGTCAACCCAGGCAGGTCGATGACTTCGGCTCCCGCGGGCGTCGCCACCGATGAAGCGGGGCCCACCGCTTCGATGCGATCGCCACGCACGACGACCACGACACCTTCCTGCAGTCCGGGACCGACGCCATCGAAGACGCGAGCCGGCCTGAGGACAATCGCTCGCGGCGGAGCGGCCGTTGCGCGTTGGGCGCCAGCGCCGGACCCAGCTCCCCACATCACGCCGGCGACCAGCAACACGTTCCGGATACGCATCAGGACGATCCCGCCGCTGCCGTTTCGGCGTCAGGCAGCTTGATGTCCGTGACGCCACCGGAAACGATGAAGGCGAGCACCGATGCGCTGGGGACGTTCAGGTGCTGTACCTTGTCCGCCGGGAACACGATCACCTGGCCCGCCCAGTTGTACGACTGGGGGACGTAGACGGACACCAGCGTCGCATGGCCGAGCCGTTCCAGCGATTCCTGCGTCACGAAGCCGATGACCTGCGCGCTTCCGCCCGGGAAGAGTTCCACCAGCACGGGCTTGTCGAAGCGGCGCTTCTCGCCGACGAACGCCTTCATCAGGTCGCGCGTCGATCCATAAAGCAGGTTGACGAAGGGCAGCTTGCTCAGGATCCCGTCGAGGACGGAGATGGCGCCGCGAGTGAGCAGGTTCGAGCCGAGCGCGCCGACGAGCGTGATCAGGAGCAGCGTGGCGACGAACCCCGCGCCGGGGATCGGCAGGCCGAGCCACCCATCGATGACCTGGAACAGCCAGATGGTGACGTACAGCGTGACGGCGAGTGGCGCGAGGAGGACGAGTCCGCGAAAGAAATACGCGACCAGTCGGCGCGTCATCAGGTCGTCGACGCGAAGACGACCGTGTCCACCTCGGTCGGCAGTCCGTCACGGCGCCAGGCGGTGATGCCTCCGAGGAGGTTCGACACGTCGGTGAAGCCCTCGCGCTCGAGCAGGCTGGCGCCGATGGCGGACCGGCTGCCGGTATTGCAGAGGAGGATCAGGGGCTTCGAACGCGGCATGTCGGCCATCGCACCGAGCAACCTGCCTAACGGTGCGTGCACCGAGTTGGCCAGGTGGCCGGACTTCCATTCGGGAGTCGAGCGCACGTCGACCACCAGCGCACCATCGGTGACGCGGGGGGCGACATCGGCCGGTGTTATCCGGCTCGATGCGACCGTCTTGCCTCCCGAGGCGGACCAGGCCGAAACCGCATCGCCGCCGAACCAGCCGGCAATCCGGTCGATGCCGATCATCGCCAGCTCGGCGGCGGCGTGCCGTACCGGTCCTTCGTCGGTTCCGCCAGTCAGCAGGTAGATGTCCTGGTCATAGGGCAACACCCAGCCCGCATAGCCGGCGAAGGCGCGTGTGAGCGGGATGGTGATCGTGCCGGGCACGTGCGACGCCGCAAAGTCGTCGGCGCGGCTCAGGTCGACGATGACGTCACCGCGTTCGAGCTCGCCGCGTAGCGCGTCCGGCTCCAGGTGACGGGGCGTCTTGAAGCCGCCCAGCGCCGCGGGACCATCGCGGTTCATGCGCTTCATGGTCGCGAAGTACGTCGGCGGTTCGGTCTGCCCGTCGAGGACCGCCTCCACGAACGTGTCTTCGCGATCGATCTGGAACGCCCAGCTGGTGAGCTTCTCGTAGCCTAACGTCGTCTGCGGCATCTCGCCGAGTGACTTGCCGCAGGCCGAACCGGCGCCGTGCCCGGGCCAGAGCTGCAGCCAGTCCGGACACCGCTCGGTGAAACGGCGCAGCGATTCGAAGAGCAGCTTGGCGCCGGCGCGCATGCTGCCCTCGACGCCCACCGCGCGCTCGAGCAGGTCCGGCCGTCCGACGTCGCCCACGAAGATGAAGTCACCCGTGAGCGCGCCGATCGGTTGCGGCGACGCCAGTGTATCGGCGACGAGAAACGTCAGGTGTTCCGGCGTGTGGCCCGGCGTGTGCATCGCCTCGATGCGCACGTTGCCCACGGCGAACGTGTCGCCATCCTGGAGAAACGTCGCGCCATCGTCTCGCGCGAACCGGTACTGCCACTCCTGGCCGCCTTCGGCGGACAGCAGCAGCGTGGCGCCGGTCGCCATGGCGAGTTCACGCGATCCGGACAGGTAGTCCGCGTGAATGTGCGTCTCGGTCACGTGGGTGATCCGCAGACCGGCGGCCTTGGCCGCGGCGATATACTGATTCACGTTCCGGTTCGCGTCGACAATCAGTGCTTCGCCCGTTTGCTGGCAGCCGATGAGGTAGCTGGCCTGGGCAAGCCCTTCATGGAAGAAGCGCTTCAGAAGCACTGACGGTGCTCCACCGACTGGATCGAACCGGATCTCATCGCACTGGTAAGGTACAGGGTTGAGACCGGGGTTTCGAGGCGGAAATCGTACCAGAATGCAAAAGAGCCCGGCCGATCACCGGGCCCTTGCAATTCCCGAACCGTCTCAGCGACCGCCGTATGCCTTCCCGGGCACGGTCTTCAGGTACATGTAAATCGCCTTCGTCTCGAGATCGGTCATCTCTCGCGTCAACGGGACAGGCATGCTGGTCGTGTCGAGCGGCGTCCCATCGGGACGGACGCCCTCGCGAAGCGCCTTGAAGAAATCCGCCTCGGTCCACGACCCGATCCCCTCGGGCGTGATGTTCGCGGCCGGCTTCATTTCCGGCGGCGCGCCGGGGACTGTTCCACCGGAGAGCCCCGGGCCGTGGCACCCAGTGCAGCCGCCGATCTCGGCCAGGTAACGCCCGTAGTCGGCCGTCGTGTCGGCGGCTGGCGGTGCTGGACGGCGAGCCGTGTGATCCATGCTCTTTGCTTCGAACATGTCGTCGAGGTCACCCTTCAACAGCAGCACACGGCCTACGAGGCCGAAGGCGGTGGAAGGCTGCTCCCGGTCGACGGCCGGAACCGACCGGAGGTAGCCGATGAGCGCGCCCACATCATCATCACCCATATGCCAGTAGTTGCGCGCCGGCATGATGGCGAGGGCACGACCGCCGGGCCCGATCCCGTGACGGATCGCGCGAAGGAAGTCATCATCGCTGCGGTTATTGGCGACGCCACCACGGCCCGAGGTCAGGTTGGGCGCGACCACGCGGGCGAAGGGCATTCCGTCGATCATGACCTGGCCGCCAAGGTCGGGACCATGGCAATCGACGCATTTGCCGATGGCGCGGGCCAGGTGACGACCACGCGCGAGCGATGCCGAGTCGTGCGTCGTCGGCGGAGATGAATCAGTGTATTCGATGGCCCGGTTCAGGGTCTGCGTCGAGAAAACGAAGATTCCCGACAGCACCATGAGGATTGCGAGGACCAGCCCACCAATGATTTTCCCAATTGTTTGCATGCGTCAGACGGAAAGTGGGTGAACGCCAGCGAACGCTACGTTGCGACCGGGACAATGATCTGTCGTCTGGGACGGGTAACCGCAAGTCGGAATCAGCAGGTTACCGGGTCCGCCTGACGCGGGCGGGGTATCAGTCGCGCAGGATACCGCGACGATATCGAAACCCCTATGATTCGCGCCATGACGAGCACCCGGGCCCCGCAAACTCCAACCACGCCAGCGCCAGCAGCTTCGACCGCGCCGGAGTGGTCGATTGATGACGCCAAAGCGTTGTACAACGTTGACGGGTGGGGCGCGGGCTTCATCGATATCGACGCCGGCGGCAACGTCGTGGAGCGTCCCGATCCAGCCCGGCCGGAACGGACGCTCGACCTGCACTCGCTGGCAACGGACCTCGAGGAGCAGGGCGTCGCCCTCCCCGTCCTGCTGCGATTCTCCGACATCCTGCAGACGCGCATCGAGCAGCTCAGCGCCCGCTTCGAGTCTGCCATCCGCGAGTTCGAGTATTCCGGTGGGTACACCACCGTCTACCCGATCAAGGTGAACCAGCAACGGCACGTGGTCGAGGAGATCTTCGAGTTCGGCCGCAAGCACCAGGTAGGCCTGGAATGCGGTTCCAAGCCGGAACTGCAGGCGGTCCTCGGCCTCACCGAGTCCACCGAACACCTCATCGTCTGCAACGGCTACAAGGACGAGGAGTTCATGCGGCTGGCGCTCATGGGCCAGCGCTGCGGGCACCGTGTCTTCATCGTGCTCGAGCAGCTCAGCGAGCTCGATGTGATGCTCGACGCTGCGTCTGAC
>CBIHMX010000246.1:0-4812 GCA_966211115.1 uncultured Gemmatimonadaceae bacterium
TCCACGAACCGCGCCGCGTCGACCGTTGCGTTGCGGCAGGGACCGACGCCCACCCAGGCGCGCTTCGGTCCGGCGATCGCGGCGACGTACAACGTGTCGGCGCCCATTTCGACCTTCGCCGGTGCACCACCTGGCGGAAGCAGTTCGACCACCGCCGGCGGCGACATGGATGCGTGCCCCGCTTCCACCTTGAGGGGTCCCGTTTCGCCGTCGCGCGTCCACACGACCGCGTCGCAGCCGGTCGCGTGGATGAACGCGTGGACCAGCCGCTGTAGGTCGGTCACGCGCGATGCAACGTCAGGCGCACGACGTTCGCCGTCGAAGGGATCTGCTCGACGCGGTCCATCAGGCTGCACATCAGGAACAACCCGCGGCCGTCTTCGCGGAACAGGTTCCCGTCGTTGTCCGGGTCGATGAGGCAGGCGTCGAGGTCGAACCCGTCGCCTTCGTCCTCGACCTCGAGGATCAACGCCCGTTCATCCAGGGTGGCCCGGATGCGAACACCCTTCTGCAGATCCTCGTGGTTCCCGCGAAGGATCGCGTTCGACAGTGCCTCGGTCAGCGCCACCGGCACGTTGAGCCGGCATGCCCTGGACTGAAGCTTCTGTTCCGCGCAACGCTGGACGACCGCGCCCACGATCGGCTCGATCAACCGGATGTCGCTCGGGATGCGGACGTCGATCGGAAATCGGAGCTCGCCAAACGAGGGCTCGATTGGCGAGAACGCAGCAGAATCACTCATGGTCAACGATGAGGTGCGCCCGCGAACGTGCGCCGCGGGCTGGCGCGGCTCTGGTGATCAGCGATCCCGCAGCACGCGTCGTCAGGCGATCTGGAACAGTGTGTCGAGCTTGGTCAACTCGAACAGCGTCTTCAGGTCGTCGTTCAGGTTGGAGAGCCGGAGGTCACCGTTCAGTTCCCGGATCCGCTTCGATAGCGAAACGAGGACGCCCAGACCTGAACTGTCGATGTAGCCAGTCTGGCCAAAGTCCACCAGGAACCGCCGCTCCCCGCGGTCGAGCTCGTCGAGTACGCGCTGCTTCAGCTCCTGTCGGTTGCCGACGATGAGCTGCCCTTCCACCGCTACCACGCAAATATCTCCATCCTTCCGGACCGAAAAGCCCATGCCATTCTCCAGCGATCGACGGTATCCGGTGGGACCGTGGCGCCGTTCACGGATGGCGCACGGTGGCTCGAAATTTCGTCATTCTACCAGCTGCGCAACAGACCGGTGGCTGCCGGCGGCCGTTCTCTCCAGACGTCTGGGAGACGTCGCGACCGGAGCAGCCGTAACTCGTCAGCCCTGCCTGAATTTCGTGCGCAGGGCGTCCCCCACTGCCGGATGGACCAGGTCGTCCAGGCGACCACCGTAACGGGCGACCTCACGCACCAGGGACGCGCTGATGTAGGTGGTCTCCAGGGACGGCACCATGAACACCGTCTCCATGGTCGGCGAGAGGTGGCGATTCATGAGGGCCATCTGGTACTCGTATTCGAAGTCGCTGACCGCGCGCAGGCCACGGATGAACAGGGTCGCCCCGGCTTCCCGCGCGAAGTCCACGAGCAAGCCGCCGAATTGCCGCACCTCTATGCGAGGCTCGTCACCGACCGTGGCCTGGATGAACCGGACGCGCTCCTCGACCGTGAACACGGGCTGCTTCTGGACGTTGACGGCCACCGCAACCAGCAGTTTGTCCACGAACGACAGGCTGCGGCGGATGAGGTCCTCGTGACCGCGCGTCACGGGATCGAAGGTGCCGGCATAAATAGCGGTTCTGGTCATCGGAGTGGATTGGGAGCAATGGGGTCCAGATATCACGCTCGGTAGATCGTGACCGCGGTCCCGCCGTATGTCCGCGTGTCACCACCTTCCGGGAGCGCCTCGTGAACGTCGTGCTCCACCCCAAGAATGGCGGCAAACGGTACGCGCAGCCACTGGGCGGCAAGCTTGGGTGCCATACCCAGGTTGTACGGCGGGTCGGCGAAAGCCAGGTCGAACGCGCCCGCCTCCAGTTTCTGGGCGAACCGCAGCGACTCCGCCTTGTGGATGTACATGCGCTCGAGCGCACCGAGCATGGCGCCGTTTTCGCGGATCGCCCTGATCGCCGCCGGCGCCACGTCGACGAAGTCGGCGCGCTCCGCCCCGCGCGACAACGCTTCCAGGCCAAGCGCCCCTGAACCCGCATACAGATCCAGCACCGTGGCACCGACGACCTCTGGCTGGACGATGCTCATCCACGCTTCTCGCGCCCGGTCCCCGGTTGGTCGAACCCGGTCGTCACGAGGCGCGCGAATCGTGCGTCCTCGCCACTGGCCGGCGATGATCCGCACGTCAGCCGCGGATGTCGCAGAGCCGCGCCACGAGGCGGGCGGTGTCCTTCCACAGATCCCGTTCGAGGCGGTACGCCACGTCCACCTGCTGGGTCGCCGACCACTCGCTCAGCCGATGGGCAACACCCCACCACACGCCTTCCAGCTCGGTGGTGGCGTCGCGGAGCGCGAACTTGAGCCCGTTCTGACCGATCACACGCGGCGCCGAACCCAGCTTGATGCCGCGCGACGCCAGCAGTGGCGCCGGATTGCCAATGCCGAACGGTTCGAAGTGTCGCAGGAGCCGTTCGAGGGTGTCGTTCGCGTCGCACAGCGGGACCTCCAGGTCGACGCGCAACTCGGGAGTGAGGTCGTCCCTCGTCAGGCGCTCGCGGGCCACCGCATCAAACCGTTCGGCAAGCTCCGGAATCCGCGCTGCATCAACCGTGAGTCCGGCCGCCGCCCGGTGCCCGCCGTAGCGAACGAGCAAGTCCGCACACGCGGTCAGTCCGCCATGAAGGTCGAACGCGGGGATGGATCGGCCCGATCCCTTCCCGATGCCGCCATCGACCGCCACCAGCACCACGGGCCGGTAGAGATCCTCGACGAGCCGCGACGCGACGATGCCGATGACGCCCGGATGCCATCCTTCCGCCGCGATGACCAAGCCGACCGCGGAATCGAGGTCGCGCGTCGCCGCCAGCTTGCGTGCCGCATCGAGTGTTTCCCGGTCGATGGCCTGACGCGTGCGGTTGATCTCCTCCAGGTCGCGCGCGATCCCGTTCGCGGTGGACTCGTCCGATGTCATCAGCAGCTCGAGGCCGCGCTTGGCGTCGCCGATGCGTCCGACGGCATTGAGCCGCGGCGCCAGGATGAACCCGATGCGACCGGCGGTGAGCTCCTTCCCTTCGAGCCCCGAGGCGCTGATCAATGCGCGCAGCCCGGTGTTCTTCGTCTCGCCCATCATCCGCAGCCCGTACCGCACGAGGATCCGGTTCTCGCCACGCAACGGCGCGACGTCGGCCACGGTCGCCAGCGCCACCAGGTCGAGCATGTTGAGCGCCACGTTAGGCCCTGCCCCGTGGTGCTCGAGCAGCGCCAGCGACAGCTTGAACGACACCGCCGCGGCGCAGAGATCCTTGTCGGGATACTCACACCCGTCGACCCGCGGGTTCAGCACGGCGACACATTCCGGCGGCGGGCGACTCGGCAGGTGATGGTCGGTGATGATTACGTCGATCCCCTGGCTCCGGAGTCGCGCCACCGGGTCGTGGGCGGTCGTTCCGCAATCGCACGTCACCACGACCGTCGCCCCAGCCGCTACCGCCGCGCGAACGCCAGCGTCACCGAGGTCGTAGCCGTCGTTGATGCGGTGCGGCGCAAAAGGCAAGGCGTTGGCGCCGAGATGCCGCAACGTGCGAGTGAGGATCGTCGTCGAACACATCCCGTCGACGTCGTAGTCGCCGTGAACGAGGATGGTCTCACCGCCGCGAATGGCCGCACTGAGTCGAGCGACCGCCTTATCCATGCCGTTCATCGCGGCCGGCGGGTGCAACTGGTCCATGCGCGGGCGCAGGTACGTGCGCGCGTCCTCGACGTCGGCATAACCGCGCGCCACGAGCAGAGTCGCCACCAGCGGCGGCAACTTCAGCTCCGTGGTGAGCCGCTGCGCCAGGGCCGCGTCGATGATTTTTGGATTGGTCCAGCGCGCGGCCGGCCGAGTCCACGCCGGGGCCGGAACGTCCAGTGCGTCCTGCCGATTTTCGAGAGTGACCGCCATGCAGGAAAACTACTCGATCCGCATCACCCGAACGTCACCACCGGTTTGTGTGGTGTGGGGTTCTTCAACTCCCAACTCTTCAACTCCCTGAATAAAGCAGCACCCCACACGCCTCACACACCTCGATGCCTCCGCTGGTCGCCATGCGTGACCGGCGTTGCACAGGAATGGCGGTGTCGCAACAACTGCAGGCGCCGTTATCGAGCGCGAACAGCGCCTGGGCGCGGCGCCGGGTCCTGATGCGGTCATACTTCTGGAGCAACGCCGCGTCGACGTCCGCCGCGAGCTTGTTCCGCGCGCCTGACGCGGCCGCGAACTCGCCGCCCAGCTCCGCGCGCTCCGCCTCGATCTGCGCACGGGCATCGGCCTGCGACGCGTCGAGTTCCTGCAGGGTCGCCTCCTGGCGCTGGATCGACGCATGGCCGTCGGCGACCCGGTTCACGATGGCGCGCAGCTCGTTTTCCTCCTCCATCAGCATCTTCCGGCCGGCTTCGACCTGCAGCATCGCCGCGGTGGCCTCCCGCATTCGTTTGACCGAGTCGAGATGGGCGACATTGCGGTCGTGACGCTGCCGGTGATCGCTGATCCGTCCTTCGAGTTCACGCTGGCGTCGCTCGTCCGCCTCCACGGCGGACCGCGTTTCCTCGATCGAGCGCGTGGTTCGCTGCCGAAGCAGGTCCAGTTCCGCAAGGCGTGGGTTCAGGGCGTCCAGCGCGCCTTGC
>CBIHMX010000247.1:0-4805 GCA_966211115.1 uncultured Gemmatimonadaceae bacterium
CAATCGTCAATCGTCAATCGTCAATCGAAGGGATTAGTTTCCGAGCCGATGCTGAATTGCCTGAGAATGTCGAGACTTTGTCTTGCCCTGACGTTTGTGCTGGCCGCGTTTTCCTTCGCGGTGAGACCCGCGGCCGCGCAGAACCGGAGCGGCGGTGGTGTTTCGCTCGCCGGTATCGGGCACGATATCGGTGGAGCAGCAGCGGGCGTGTTCATCGTCGAGTTCGCCGATTTCGGCTGCAGTTACTGCGCGAAGTTCAACGTCGAGACGATGCCCCGGTTGCGCACCGCGTATGTCGAACCGGGCATCGCGCGGATGAAGATGATTCCGTTCGTGACGGGCATGTTCAAACATTCGCGCGAGGTAGCCGAGGCGGCTGAATGCGCGGCCGAGCAGGGCGAGTTCCGGCGCATGCACGACCTGCTCTATCTCAAGCGGAAGGAATGGATTGGTTCGAAGAACATCCGCGTGACCATCGACGGCTACGCGCGACAGCTCGGACTCGATCGCACCGTCTTCGGCCGCTGCCTGATGAATCCCGCCATTGCGAAACGCATCCAGCAGCACACCGCCCTCGCGCGCCAGTTAGGCATCAACGGAACGCCGACGTTCTTCGTGAACGGTCGCCGAGTCCCGGGCGCGGTTCCGTTCGAGATCTTTCAGCAGGTGATCTCGTCAGTAACACGCTAGCGACATAAGGGACAGACCACGTTTTTCGACTGCGTCCCGCCGGTGATGCAGCGAACTGTGAAAAACGTGGTGTGTCCCCCATTTCAACGAATGGGAGCGTAGTAGCGAAGGGCACGCCCGTCGTTCCGGAAGCCGGCGCCCAGCAACATGGGTGCCCACTCGGAGCCGGAGGCGGTTTCGCCGTTGATGGTCTCGACGATGACGTCCTGACGCCGCTCGAGGCCGCGGGAAGTCGTTAGGCGCTCGAGCAGCGCGTCGATCGCGGCCCGCACCGTGGACGCATCGGCGCCTTCACGAGTGGACAACTTCCGGCCGCGGGACTCTGACGCCACGATGACCGTGCCGCCGATCGTGACCAGGTGCGCACCGCGACCTCGCGGACGAGCCAGGGGATCGATGCTCACCCCCGCGAGTACCAGCGAATACACATTCGCCGGATCCGAGGTCGCCATCACAACCGGCGACT
The DNA here is from genome assembly GCA_966211115.1 of uncultured Gemmatimonadaceae bacterium. Lineage (GTDB taxonomy): Bacteria > Gemmatimonadota > Gemmatimonadetes > Gemmatimonadales > Gemmatimonadaceae > JABWBJ01. The sequence continues at coordinate 1,157 of CBIHMX010000247.1, forward strand.
CGGCTCCTTCCGGATCCGGCGCCCGCAACATTTCCACCGCATCGGGCAACGCGAACTGCGCGCCCGCCAGACCGGAGACGAAATAGCCGCGACGCACATCGCCGCGGAATTCCATCCGCTTGAGCTCGTGATAGATGTCGCGCCACGACACCGCCGGACGCTCGCGACGCCACCAGTCACGCGACACGACACCGTAGCGGGCAAGCCACTGCCGCGCGACCATGCCGGCAAGGTCGGTCTCATCAGCGTCGGCCAGGCCTGACGAGCCGGGCGTGTGCACCAGCGACCAGCGGCCGCCCCACTGTGCGACGCCGGGCCGGTCAGGACGCTTCCATCGCGCCAGTCGTCGCACGTCTGGCCGTCGCTGCACGATCGGACGGTCAGGTGAAGGTGTGAAGTCGTCAGGCAGCCAACGGGCTGGGTCGGGCTCGTCCGGCCGTCGCGATGGAAAGGCTGGTCGATGCCGGATGACATCGCGCATTGCTTCCACGGTGTCATTCGTGACGAGACCCGCACCGACCAATTCACGCAACGCGTCGCGCAACCGCTGCGGGCCTAACGACGTGGCCGCGACGAGGTCGCTCGTGAACGACGCACCCAGGCGTCGCAGCGCATCGAGAACCTTCCGGGCGGGTTCGCCGAGCAAGGCATCCGAAGGGGCACCAAGCCAGAGACGGCCGGTGCCGCGTTCGAAAAACCGAATACGGCTGACGCCTGCCGCCATCGCACCGGCAATTGCGACCTCCGCTCCGCCTTTTGGCGGAGTCGGTTCCGCCGTCCACACGAGCTGTCCACTCGCGGCGAGCGCGCTGAGTGAGGACGCGTCATACGGCTTTACGCGAGCGGGAAGGTAGTCGCGTTCCCAGGCCGCGGCGGGACGCGCGATTCCGTAGAGCTGCTGCATGGCGGTAGCCGTGCCATCGCTCCCCGTGAGCACGGCATCTGTCGTCATGTGCTGCCACCGTTGCATGAACCGCGCGAAGGCCGGCAAGGGTACCGCCGCGATCTGTTTCCGCGCCCGCGCCAGCTCGAGGCGTCGCGCACGTTCCAGTGACCGGCGCGCCGTCCAGCGCACCACGCCACGGTCGGGGCCGAAGGATCCGCGCACCAGCACGCGGGCCCGCTCCCATTCATCGAGACGTCTTTGCAGCCAGTCTTCGTCGACTACATAACGAGCACGGATATCCGCCAAAGAAACGGGTCTACACAGCATGAGGAAGCGGGCGACGATTTCCCGTCGAGCCGCCGATGGCTTGAGGCTGGCCTGCCGCAGGTGCCCGGGAATGACCGTGTCGACGGGCTGGCGGACCAGGCCTGTGCCCGTAAAGACCGCGTCCGACATGACGTCGCCGAATGCCGCTGCATAACGCGCCCAGGCATCGGCCAGGATGAACCGTCGTCTCGTTTCGCCCAGATCGATGGCGACCAGCCGGCCGCTCTCCAACAGGGCTTCGATTGGACTGCCGCGCCGCCATTCAGCGCGCGGCGCAACACGGGCTTCGAGCTCTTCCTGCGTCACGTCGCCGGCCCGATCGATGAGCACCGCCAGCTCATCGGCGTCGCGTGCCTGCCAGCCGGCAGCCGTCCCGCGCCGCTTCGCGAGAACTTCCTCCAGCACCTCGAGCGTGGTCTCATCAGCGCCCTGCCCTCCCATCAACTCGTCGAGCAACGCGCGATCGAGTGACAGCAGCGCCGCCCGCGATTCGGCGCGGGGCGTGTCGTCGCCGTACATCCACTCCATCACGAAACCGAACTGCAGCGATCGCGCGAATGGCGAGGGGATTTCCGTCGATACCGTCCGGATGCCTAACGCCCCAGTGGCCAGCCTGGTGAGCACGTCGCGCAGGCCGTCCATGTCGAACGCATCCTGCAGCACGTCGCGATACGTCTCGACCACGATCGGGAACGACGGAAACTCGCGTACCGCCTGCAGCAGGTCGGCTGCCTTCAACCGCTGGAGCCAGAGCGGCATCCGCCGCCGGGGATTGCCACGCGGCAGCAGCAGCGCGCGCGCCGCATTCATCCGGAATCGCGCGCCGAACAGCGACGACCCGCCGACTTCCTCCAGGATGATTCGCTCGGCTTCATCAAAGCCCAGGCCACGAAACACGTCCACCGGCGGCAGTGCGCCAAGGTCGGGTAAGCGCAACATCAGGCCGTCGTCGGTGGTCTGGACCGGGATCTCGACGCCGAGCCGCTCGCGCATCCGCCGGCCAAGTGCCATTCCCCACGGAGCGTTCACGCGCCCGCCGAACGGTGCATGCAGCACCATGCGCACACCGCCAACTTCGTCACGGAATGACTCGAGCACGAGCATCTTGTCGTCAGGCACGCTCCCGACGACGGACCGCTGCTCATGCACATAGTTGACCAGCGAACGGACCGTCGGTTCATCGGCGCGATAGTCAGCCTGAAGTGCGCCTACCTGGTCGTCGCTTTCCGCATCACCCAGCCTGCGGCGCAACTCGCTCACGCGATCTCTCATGTGATACGAACGCGCCATGAATTCGCCCTTCCAGAACGGCATCCGGGCTGGCGCGCCCGGCGCCGGCACGACCACGACGCGATCGTGTTCGATCGAACGAAATCGCCACGTCGAAGACCCGAGCTGGAACACGTCGCCGACGCGCGATTCGTGCACGAACTCTTCGTCCAGTTCGCCGAGCCGCGTCTTGTCGGGAAGGTGCACGGTATAGAGACCGCGATCGGGGATGGTTCCACCGGAGATCGTGGCGACCATGCGCGCCCCGCGCGTTGGCGACAACACGTCGGAGGTTCGATCCCAGAAGATCCGTGCGTCCAGCTCCGATGCGACGTCCGCCGGATACTTGCCGGAAAGCATCGACACGGTTTCATCGAATGCCGCGCGGGAGAGACCATGGAACGGATAGGCGCGACGGACAAAGTCGTACAGCGCCGATGACGTCCACTCCGGTTCGTCCGACGCCACCATGGCGACGATGAGTTGCGCGAGCACGTCGAGCGGATTCTGCACCACGCGCGTCGGCTCCACGTCGCCGGTCTGCATCGCATGCACGATCGCCAGCTGTTCCAGTGCATCATCCCGGAACGTCGGCACGAACACGCCTCGACTCACCGCGTCGAGCGAGTGACCGGCACGCCCCACGCGCTGCAGCGCCGCCGACACGCGCTTTGGACTTTGCAATTGCACGACGAGGTCGACCGACCCGATGTCGATGCCGAGTTCGAGCGAACTCGTGGAGACGAGCGCGCGCAACTCGCCGGCCTTGAGTTGCGATTCGAGCATTTGCCTGCGCTCGCGGGAGAGCGAGCCGTGATACGGCAGGGCGACTTCCGAACCGGCGAGCGTGTTGACCTTACCCGCGATCTTCTCCGCCTGTGCCCGATTGTTCACGAACACGAGCGTCGTGCGGGCGCTTCGGATCCGCTCGAGCACGAGGGGGACGACCGATGTCCAGACCGTGCCGTCCACGTGCGCCAGATCATCGACCGGCGACACGATGGACACGTCCATCTGCTTGACGAGACCACAATCGACGATCGTCACCGGCCGAAAAACGGGGTCAGACGCTGTTTCTCTCGTCGAAACGGAATGGTGTCTGACCCCTTTTATGTCGCAGCCGCCGAGGAAGCGGGCGATCTCGTCGAGCGGACGTTGCGTAGCGGA
>CBIHMX010000248.1:0-4804 GCA_966211115.1 uncultured Gemmatimonadaceae bacterium
TTGTCATCCGCGGCGGGGAGCCGCTTGATGACCAGCCAACCGTCCGGCGTCGAGTAGAGCGCAGTGGGTGTGTCGAACGGGGGAAGGGTCTCGGGCCAGTCGGTGGCGTTGCGAGCCCACGAGTTTCTTTGTGCGTACGCCCGTCGCTCCCGCTCATTCAGCCGAATCGACGGCGTGGGAATCAACGGGCCCCTGGTCCACTGTCCGTCAGGCGAGCGCCATTCAACGCGGTACGGATCAATCCGAACGACAGCAATCCAGCCATCAGGGAGCAGCAGCGTGGCGTCCCGGACGTTGAGGGGGATCCTGCTGATGCGCACTCCGCGTCCCAGTTCCGGATCAGTGACCGCCGAGACAGGTGCCCGCCTGACGCCTGTTCCCAACCGGAGGATGGTATCCACCTGGCCGGTCACCCGGTTGACGCGCAAAACGGGCTCGGAATCAGTCGCCGCCCGGCCGCCCGCAAAACTGCGGAAAAGCACGTAACCATTTCGGTCAGCGCCTAACGGCCAGAGCGAAACAGCCCGGATGGCCGGGTTGTCGGGAGGTAAGGTGGCGACGACGCTATCACCCACGACAATGAGCCAGCGCATGGCCAGATCGGCGGCAAGGCTCGAGTCACCGCCGAGTGGGAAGAGGGCGAGTGTGCCCTGGAATTCTCCCGGACCTCGGCCATGACGACTGATCTGCTTCAGCGAGCCGTCCGTCAGGTTAACGACCGCGAGCCAGTCTTCCTTGCGATCGAAGATCAATACCCGGCCATCACGCAATTCGCGGATACTCGTGAGATCCGAGAACTCCGTCTCTGGGCGTGCATTCGCCGGCCCCAGCCTGACTACCTGTTGCGCACGGAGCACCGCCGCCGATAGCGCGAGACACGTGACTGCGATTCGGATCATTGAACGTGGCCTCCTCTCGACGCTCTCACTTGCAGGCCATGGTGTCAATACAATCGCAAACATCGGGCTGAGCCGACGCGCGTCACCGGCTGTGCCTGACTTGAAACATCAGCGCCGCAAAGCCGAGAGCCACCGGTGCCATGAACATCCTGATCATGTACGGGTGATTCAGCGTGTGTGTCGGAAGGAGAAAGATCCAGGCCGCCACGAGCGACGCACCCGCCGCGCACGCGAGAAACGCGTTCGACGACGCAGCCGATCGTTTGCGCAACGCCAGCGTGAGTGCCACCACCCAGGCAAGGAGGGCAGCGCCAAAGAGGAACGCCATTCCGACACGACTTCCATAAGTCAGCATGGCGCCGGAATCGGACACCCGGTAGAGCGCAGCCCGAACGGCCGCGACCAACCGATTCACATCGCCGGTCTGCGAGTAGTACGCCAGGTTCCCGGACGACGTCGCGAGCAGCTCGGGGCCAAAGGCCGCAACCGCAAGAGCCGTTCGAATGAGAAAGGTCATCGCTACGCCGAGCGTAAACGCCAGGATGCCTTCCACCGTCCGGCGCCATCCGGACCCGCCGGCGTCGCCGCTGAAATACAGCACTGGCAGAAGAATGGACGCCGCGGTCGGCAGGACTCCCGTCAGCAACTCGAAGTACGTGAGCAGTGCCCCGAACGCGGCGCACGCCACGACGAGACGACTTCGGTCGTGCAGTCGGGGGCCAGCCACCATGAATGCCGCGAGGCCTAACAACTCCATGGAGTTTGCGGGACCATGTGCCGGACTCTGGGCAAAAGACTGCAGTCCCCAGTACACGAGTGCACCCGTTGCGGCACAGACGCCAAGAATACGCAACGATCCGGATTGCCGGAACGCGCTGAACAGCAGGACGAAAGCGGCAAGGTACGTACCCCACCGGAACATCTCCCGGGCGACCCGCAGGGGAACGATGCCTAACGCGAGCGCGGTAACGGCATTGTGTCCGTGCCAATAGCGGCTGTAGCGGAATGACTGCAGCCCTGCCGGAACCCGCTGCCCATCGCCAACAAGCGCCAGGTCCCGCGTGAGGGCGCACATGTCCTTGAAATCATCGCGATAGTACAGGACCGGCCCGAGCGCTCTCCGGATCCGTCCGTCCTCGTTCGAGATCATCTGGAGAATCAGGCAATCGTTGTACTGGTTGTACCCGATGGAGGTGTTGTACGGCAGCCGGTTGGCCAGGACGATACTGCGGTCCGCGAAGGCTTCGGTAACGCGGTCACGCAGCCGATCGCGAGGCACAAGACCAACCATGACGAGGAACGCGAAGAAACACGCGTTCAGGAGAACGATGACGATCATGGCGCGTGCCCATACGCGAACGCCGCCGAGGGGACCGGCGCCTGACGTCATCGCGAGTTCGGCCACACGCTACCATCGCGTGGTCGAGTCAATCGAGCCCCCAATGTGACGAGATCTGACAGGAACGCCGGGTCCGCGGAGTATGACGTTTGTGCCTCCGCGCACCAGAAGCAATTGCCTGCTCGAACTCCCCGAGGCCCGTTATCGCCTGCGAGAGCCCGGTTGACCCGGACCGGTCAGCTCCAGCCGCATGCCCTCGGTATCGACCAGTGCTGGTTCCACTTTCCAGTTCTCGGGTCGAACGCGTTCAGGCGCCATCCATGCAACCCGCCGGTTGCCGCCCAGTATTCGGCGACCACGCACAACCTTGCGGTCTGCTTTCACGTGATTGCGCGGAAAACAAAATGGGGTCAGACGCCTTTTCTGGCTCCGGAAATGATGAACATGCGGCCGGACCGGAATCCTTTCACGTTGCTCCACGACGAGGTCACGAGAAAATCGTTCACGCCGTCGCCGTCGACGTCACCTGCCCCTGCGGCGTCGAAGCCGAGCGTTTCCCCGGGAATCCGTCCGGTGATGGTCTGCAGAATGGATCCGTCACGTCCGGAATACAGATAGATCCGTCCACCCGACGGCGCGACGGCCGAATACTGCCAGGCGCCGATCAGCAGGTCGTCATGCCCATCCTTGTTCACGTCGCCGACGTCGGCGGCGCCGATCCCGAATCCGTCGCCGGCGTTTTCGCCCGTCAGCGTGAGCAGTGGCTGACCCGTCGCTCCGGACCGGACGTACGCCCTACCCGTCGAAGGCCCACGCGCGGCATTGACGAAATCCATGGCGATGACGTCGAGCACCTTGTCGCCGTCGACGTCGCCGACCAGGGACGTGAACATGGCGCCTAACGCCCCACCGGTCGAATCGGCGTCGATCACGTGCCTCGCGGGCGCGCGCAGGTCGCTGAAGACGTAGACCCTCCCGCGCTGTCCCGGACCACCACGCGGTGCACCGGCCAGTACCGGTGTCGCCTTGCCCGTTCGATCGCCCGATACGATCGATCCGAAACCGTCGCCGGCACGTTCCCCATCGAGCTTCACGATCAACGCGCCGGTTCGCCCCGAATACACGTAGGCGCTGCCCGATCCCTGGCCGTTGGCATTGCTCGCCGGTGCGCCGACCACGACGTCGGCGTGACCATCACCATCCTGGTCGCCCGCGGCCCCGCTGCTGGTACCGAATCCTTCCGCGGCGACCCCCTGCAGGCGATGCAGCACGCTGCCATCCCTGCCTGACAACACGTAGGCGCGAGCCGAACCGGGTGCACCGGCGATCACGTCAGGCACGCCGTCGCGGTTGACGTCGCCCGCTCCTTCCAGGCCGGTGCCAACATTCTCCGCGGAATCACCTGTGTACTGCCAGACCAGTTTTCCAGACCGGCCGGAGTACAGGTAGATCCTTCCCTTTCCGGCGGGTTGGCCGGCCGCGCCATACGTTGGCGCCGACGTCACAACGTCACTCACGCGGTCGCCGTCGACATCGCCGATACTGCGCGCGATCCAGCTGAACTGGTCGCCCTTCGTCTCCGCGACCCACTCGTGAATGATTCGCACGGGTTCGACGAACGGATTCGAGAAGTCGCCCGCACTGAACTGCGCCGACGCGAATCGCGGATGCGAGCGCACCGAGGCAAAGTCGACGGTGGTTGTCGCCAGCTCCATGTCAAACGCGCCAGTCCGCTTCAACGCATGCAGGAGCGCAATCGAGGTGTCGGCGTGTCCCATCAGGGCATGAACGCCAGCCATGTTGAACATGGCCTGAAGGCGAGCGGGTCGCGGCACCGTCACCTTCTCGTACGACGCCAGTGCCTTCGGCAAGTCGCCCTTCTGTCGATAGGCGTTGCCAAGGAGCACCCAGCCGGCAGTCGCGCCCGGGTTTGTCTTGAAGTAACCCTCGAGCGTCACGATGACGCTGTCGAATTGCCCTGCCTGCATCGCGGCCTGGGCACGCGTGATCTCCGGTGGAGTACCGGATGGCTGGGGAGGAGTTTGCGTGAGCGCTGGCGAAGCAATCAGCAGCGCGGCAAGCAACAGACGTTTTAGCGGCACGGGTGCACTCCAGGCATTGGGAATCGCCGAACTTGGACCTGTCCGCGAACAACCGGCTTTCACCTGGTTGCGCATATCTCCAGCGATGCCCTCGGGCATTGCCTCCGATCAGGCCATCAACTCGTGCGACGGGGAAATGCCGAATGCGCGCCGGAACGCCGTCGTGAAATGCGAGTGACTGTAAAACCCTGCTCGCAGCGCGAGCGCCGACAGGTTTCCCCGGTATTCCGCGGTCAAACCGAGTACGGCACGAAGGCGGATGTCGCGGCGGTACGCGTGCAGCGTCATTCCACTTTCGGCACGAAAAGCCCGGCAGAGGTGAAATGGTGAAACGCCGACGTACTCGGCCAGCTCGCACACGCTGAGGTTTTGGAACAGCCGCTCGGAAATCGCGGCCTTTGTGTTTTCGACCAGTTCGCGACGCGGACGGCCACGTCGGGGAGCGGCGACCGTCCTGCGATGCG
>CBIHMX010000249.1:0-4802 GCA_966211115.1 uncultured Gemmatimonadaceae bacterium
GAGGTCCCGATGCCGGTGAGCCTCTCCTGCGACCGCCAGAGCGTCCCGATGCCGATGACGTGAAGCAGTTCGTGCAGCACCACCGAAGGGAGCCTGCCGTTCGACGACAGGCTCTCGATGTCGTCCGAGTCGAACCGCATGAGGCCAATCAGCGGGAAGCCGCTTTGCGTGCGCAGGATACACGGGCCGGCTGACGCCAGGACTTTTCCGACGCCATCGATGGGAACGACCATCGCGAAGACGATCAGGTCGTCGACGGTTTCGTTGACGGCACCCACACCCTGAATGCCGCAACGCGAGACATCGAAATTCAGCACGGGGACGTTGCTGACGTCACCGACGATACTCGCCTGGAGGCGATCGACGGCGGCGGCGAAAGCGGCCTGCACTTGTGGATTGACCACCGGTCCCACGAACCGGATTTCGGGAGAAAATTCGGAGCGGATCCGGGCGGCAATTTCGGCGCGCAGCGAACCGGCGGTGGCGATCAGCTGTTGCGATCCGCCGAACCGGCCCAGTCGCCAGGAGATGCCTGCCGCGACTCCGTTGTCGTCAGTGATGGTCGATGCCGGTGCGACCTCACCGCCTCCTTTCGCGACCGACAGGTCGATGCCGATACCGCTTACCGGATTGCCGTAGCGGTCGAGGACGCGCAGCATGAACGCGCCGCTGAGAAAATCACCGGCGAGACCGTCCAGGGGATTCGTACCCGTCGTCAGCGTGGCCGGTACGTCGGCGACACCAGTCAGCGTTATGCGAGCCGGTGGCGCCGAACCGGCAACGATGGTGAGTTCGTTGACACCGGCAATGGTGTCCAGCGTCCACGCACCCACCGGTGTCGCGCCCTCCGCCGTCCGAACCGGGGCGTTGGCGATCGTGCCGTTGCCCCGCGTGACCGTGATCGTGACGGGGATGTTGGCGAGTGCTTCACCACGAAAGTTCCGCACGACGAACGTCGGTGCGGTCGTCACCGTCGTGCCGACGGTGAAATCGGGATTGGTCGATGTCGATGGCTCGATGACCACGGGCGCCGTCGCACTCGTCGGCTCATCACGGCAGGCCAGCAGGCCGATCGCGGGCGCCAGGCGGACGAGCACCGCCAGGCCAGACCTAACGAATCGCTGACCTGCGCCCACGCAGTACTCCCCAGGAATCAAGCCGCACGGGCAGCGGTTCCGTGCCGCCTAGAAAGTACTCGGTGTACCGTGATTCAGGTGGGGACAGGGGATCAGCGAGGCGACCCGTCACGCGATCGAGCTCGGCTGACGTGACGCCCGGTGGCGGCCGCCAGAGCAGGCCTCGGCTCGCCCCTGCCCCACGCGCGATCATCTGCGCCCAGATCGGCGCCGCCAGTGAGCCGCCCGCCGCACCGGGTGTAATCGTCTTCGGACGGTCGAAGCCGATCCAGACACCGGCGACGATATCGGGCGTCATGCCGACGAACCATACGTTGGTATTGTCATTGGTCGTGCCGGTCTTGCCCGCGACGAGGATGCTGTCGGGCACCGCGTTGCGCACGGACGTCGCCGTTCCGCGATCCACGACGTCCCGCAGCATGTCGCGGACGATGTACGCCACCGCCGGATCGAGCACGGGCCGTGGCGCGACCATCGGGTTCTGCCAGACCGTCTCGCCGGCCGCATCCTCGATCCTCGTTATGAACCTCGGTTCAACGCGCGCGCCAAGGTTGGCGATGGCGGCATATGCCGCCACCAGGTCCAACGGCTGGACGACCGATGCACCAATCGCACTGGATGGATACGGCGCGATGTCGGAGTCGAGTCCCATCTCGTGCGCCAGCGCCGAGACCGTGTCCATGCCTACTTGCAGAGCGAGCTGGATCGCCACGGGATTTCTGGAGCGCGTCAGCGCCGTACGCATCGTGAGCGCGCCCAGGAACTCGCCGTCGGAATTCTGTGGCCGATACATGCTCCCGCCAGCCTGCGGAATCGCCAGCGCCGTGTCGGCAACCATCGCGCTCGGCAGCATGCTGTCGGCGACCGCGGATGCGTAGACGAATACCTTGAACGCTGACCCGGGCTGTCGCTTGGCGTCGATCGCGCGATTGAACGGTGCGGCGGCGTAATCCCGGCCGCCAACGAGCGCACGCACATCGCCCGTGAACGGATCCAACGCCACGACCGCACCCTGCAGGTAGTCGGCGGGATTGGACTGCTGTCGAGCGTTGCGCCCGCTACGGGACGAAGACGGTCGCCGGTTCGCCCAGATGGGGTGCGCGTATCCGGGGCGCTGCTCGATTTCGTTCAGGCCATCGACGAGCGCGGTGGTGGCCGCTCGCTGGAGCGCCGGGTCGAGCGTCGTGCGGATCCGGTACCCGCCGTCCCGGACAGGGATACCGGCGCGCTCGGCCTGGACGCGCACCACGTCGACGAACCACGGCGACGGCGCGCTGTATCCGGCGTTAGGCGCGACCTCGATCGGTTCCGCCTTCGCGGCCGCCGCCTCATCAGTCGTGATGAAACCCTGGTCGGCCATGACCGAGAGCACGAGGTCGCGACGCTCTTTGGCCCGTTCCGGCCGATTGATCGGATCGAAGAGCGCCGGACCGTTGATGACCGCCGCCATCATCGCCGCTTCGGAGAGGCTCAGCCTCGCCGCGGACTTCCCGAAATAGTGACGCGCGGCGGCCTCGATGCCGTACCAGCGATGCCCGAAGTGGATCTGGTTGAGGTACGCCTCGAGGATCTGCTCCTTGGAGTAGTGCCGTTCCATCTCCCGCGCCGCGTTCTGCTCGCGGAGCTTGCGCCCCAGGCTGACGTCCGACCGGTCGATGATGGTCGGGTGCATGTTGCCGACCAGTTGCTGGGTGATCGTGCTCGCGCCGCGCGGGTCGCCACGGATGGCATCCTTGATCGCGCCGGCAATGCCGACGAGGTCGACGCCGTCATGCTGGTAGAATCGCTGGTCTTCGATGGCGACGAACGCCTGCGGGACGTACCTCGGAAGAGAGGCGAATGGGACGCTGGTCCGGAATTCTTCGCCGACTTCGCCGATGAACGAGCCGTCGCGCGCCAGGACGATCGATGACTGCGGCGGCTTGATGATCTGCCAGGGCTGGACGGTGTCGCCGCGTTGCGTCGTGCCCTGGGCCGGGATCGCTCCGGAAAAACCCAGCGAAAGGACTACGACGGCTATCGGGAAACGGAGAACCTTCATCGAGCTGGGCACGGTCAGAGGCGCAGGAACTCAATGTACACTTGCGAAGGTCACCGTTCCGTCCGCCGTGCGTTTGTGACTTGGCGCACTCGGCGCCACGAGCAACTACCTGGATGGGGCGAACTGCTTGAAGTCGCGATATGCCAAAGAGCCGAGCTGCCGAAAGAGCGCTAATTGCCGAAGAGCGCCAATTGCCTGGAGCGCGAACTGCCGAAGAGCGCTAACTGCCAAAGAGCGCCAACTGCGAAAGAGCGCGAACTGCCGAGGGGCGCGAACTGCGTCGTTCGGAAGTTCGCGCCCCTATCGGAAGTCCGCGCCGTTTGGCAGTCCGCGCCCTTCGCACTTAGTCCCTTTGCCAAAAACCGCCAAAGACAACCCACCCGGGGGTGTTGCCGCCCCGTGGTGCGCCCCACAGGTTCTGGCCAATGCTTCGTTCGCTAACGATCGCGATTGCCCAACTCCACCCGCACAAGGGTGATTACCGCGCCAACCTGACGCGCCTTCGCGACATCTTCGCGCAGGTGCGGATGCTGTCGCCGCATCCGCAGGTCCTGCATTTCCCCGAGACGGTCCTGAGCGGGTATTTCGTGGAAGGCGGCGTGCGCGACGTGGCGGTCACCGCGGGGACGCTGGCCCGCGACCTGGATCAGGCATACGCGGACGGTCCACGTGACGATCGCGCGCGTCGTCCGCTCGACGTGGTGGTCGGCTTCTACGAAAGGTGGCGCGATACGCTATACAACAGCGCCGCGTACGTCCGGTTAGGTGACGGTGCCGCCCGGATCCTCCACGTCCACCGCAAGAACTTCCTGCCGACGTACGGGCTGTTTGACGAAGAACGATTCGTCGAGCGCGGCCATGCGCTGCGGGGGTTCGAGACGCCGTTTGGACGCGCGGCAATCCTTATCTGCGAAGACGCGTGGCACAGCATAACGGGGACCGTTGCCGCGCTCGATGACGCGCAACTGATCTTCGTCTGTGCCGCAGCGCCCGCGCGCGGCCTGCAGTCGAAAGAGGGCGTCCCGGGTCCGGGAAGCGTGGCGCGTTGGGAACGCCTGGTGCGTGACATGGCGGACGAACATGGCGTATTCGTTTCGCTGGCCAACCTGGCCGGCAGCGAGGGCGGCAAGGTGTTCGCGGGCGGGTCGTGCGTGGCTGGTCCGCGGGGTGACGTGCGCGTTCGCGCGCCGGCGTTCGACGAAGCGATCGTCACGTTGACGATCGACCTCGGCGACATCACCCGGGCGCGAGCGGATATGCCACTTATCTCCGACCTGCGCACGGCGCTGCCTCACTTGCGCCGCACGCTGGACGCAGTCGAAGCCAAGCAACCGTTCGTGGCGCCGTACGATCTCGCCGAATCGGACGGCCGGCCGCGGGGGGCCCCCCCCGAATCGGAATTTGGCGCCAAACCCGTCGACAACCATCATCGAGGCAACGGGGGCGTCATCATTCCAGCGCACCACGTCGCGCGCGATGCCCATGGCTGCCCGCCACCGCTCGATATCGACGCCGAGATGGTGGAGGAATGGCTCATCCGCTTCCTCCGCGATGAACTCGGCCGGCGCGGGTTCGCCAAGGCCGTCGTAGGGCTGTCGGGTGGCGTCGACTCCGCCGTGGCGGCG
>CBIHMX010000250.1:0-4798 GCA_966211115.1 uncultured Gemmatimonadaceae bacterium
GTACGCAGCGGCCGGGCCCTGTCGGATGCGCTGGAGGAGCACGACGCCCTGAACGCCACCGGCTACAACCTGGTCCGCGTCGTCGAACGCTACGGAAAGCAGGCGCCGATGCTGGAATCCCTCGCGGCCATGACCGTTCGAGCAGAACTCGACATCGTCGGCGACGGCACCGATCGTGAGGCGCTCCTGGCCCTGGCTTCGTCGCTTGGCATCGAGGACCGCATCCACTGGCATGGAGCGCTTCCACAGCCGCGACTCCTCGAGTTCTATCGCGCCGCAACGGCCGTGGTGATGCCATCACGCGAAGAGGGATTTGGCCTGGTTGCGGTCGAGGCGCAATTGTGTGAGACGCCCGTCGTCGCGTTCGCGTCAGGCGGCCTGCCGGACATCGTGGACAACGGAGTGACCGGCTACCTGATTCCGCCTGGCGACACGGCTGCCCTGGCTGCCACGCTCGACACGGTGGTTACCTCGGAGCAACGACACCAGATCGGCAGGGCAGGGCGCCAATCTGCCTTGGCGAAGTTTGCTCCCGAGTCCGTCGCCCGCCGCTACCGGAAGCTCTACGATTCCGTGCTGAACCGCACGTCGGTCGCCTGACGTGGCGAAGTCGTGGTCATTTTTGTCATCCGCCAGCTGCTTTTTCGGCCCCGTTTCCGGAGACAGGGCGACGCTTCAGGGTGGCAGATCGCTATGCTCCCTCATGCTCGGCAGGATATCTTTGGCGATTCGCTGAACCTTCCGCGGTGCGCATGACCACAACGCCCGACACGTCCGAAACAGCGATTCCATTCCCGAGCCACCCGACATGGTGGGCGGTGGGGGTGTTTGCGCTCGCCGCTCTTTCACTCGGATGGCCGGCGCTCAGCGGGCAGTTCCTGGTCAGCCCGCACAGCGACCAGTACATCGCCGGCTACGCGTTCCGGGAATTTGCGGCGCAGTCGCTGCGCGACGGCAACGGGTTCCCGCTCTGGAACCCGTACCTGTTCGGTGGGATGCCGTATGTCGCCGCGATGCACGGCGACATTTTTTATCCGACGTTCCTGCTGCGGATGATCCTGCCCACCGACGTCGCCATGACGTGGGGGTTCATCATCCATGTGTTCCTGGCCGGGCTCTTCACGTACCTCTTCCTCCGGTCGTTAGGCCTGGGGTTCTTTGGGGGACTGGTCGGCGGCCTCGCCTACATGATGAGTGGCAACGTGGCGGGTCTGGTCTCGCCGGGCCATGACGGCAAGCTGTTTGTCTCGGCGCTGCTGCCGATGGCGATGTTGCTCGTAGTGCGCGGTGTCCGCGACGGAAAGCACTGGGCCTGGGGCGCGTTGGCGGTCACCGTCGGACTCGGCGTGCTGAGCCCACATCCGCAGTTGCTCCAGTACATGCTGCTGGTCTGTGGCGCCTTCGGCCTGTTCCTCGCGTTTGCGGACACCGGGGCAGGGGCGTTGCCCCGGACCACCGCGCTGCGCCGCCTCGCGCTGGCCGCCGCTGCGGTCGTGGTCGGATTCGCGATGGGCGCCATTCAGTACCTGCCGGTGCGCGAATACGTCCCCTGGTCGCCTCGCGCGCTGGGCAAGCCCTGGGAGCTGGCGACGTCGTATTCCATGCCTCCGGAGGAGATGATCAACTTCTGGGTGCCGCAGTTTTCCGGCGTCCTCGATCGATACTGGGGCGACAACAGCATTCACTATCACAGTGAGTACATCGGCGTCGCGGTGATCCTCCTGGCCGCGCTGGCCTTCGCCAAGGGACGGGTCGTCCTCAGCCGCAAGGTGCTCTGGTTCTTTGCCGGCGTGACGCTGGTTGCCGTACTGTGGGCGCTGGGTGGATACACGCCGTTCTACCGGCTGGTGTACGCCATCGTCCCGGGCACGAAATTCTTCCGCGCGCCGAGCACGATGTTGTACGTGATCTCGTTTGGCGCGGCGGTCCTTGCCGCCATTGGCGCAGAGCGCGCCGCCTATCGAGATGTCAGCCGTCGGTTCCTGATCATCTCGGGGGGAATCGTCCTCGCGGTCGGTCTGATCGGCGCCGTCGGTGGACTCACGAACCTGGGCGTGTCGCTGGCCGAAGCGAACCAGGTCGACCGCGTCTACGCCAATGATGCTGCATTACGCGTGGGCGCCTGGCGTTCCACGCTGTTCGGTGTGCTCGCCACGACGTGCCTTTTCCTCCTCGCGACCGGCCGGGTGAGTCGTGAGGCCGGAGGGTACCTGCTGGCCGGCATCGTGGCGGTGGATCTCTGGACCGTGGAGCGCATGTACTGGCAGTTTTCGCCGCCCGCATCGCAGATCTACGCCAGTGACGCCATCATCGAGTACATCAAGGCGCAGCCGGAACCAGGGCGCGTCTTGCCTCTTCCCGTCTACCGACGTGATCCCTTCGTGGATGGCGATGCGCTGATGGCGCACAACATCCGCAGCGTGCTGGGATATCACGGCAACGAACTGGGGCGCTACCAGCAGCTCATCACGCCGGAGAACATCGGCAATCCGAATTTCTGGCACCTGATGAACCTGAAGTACGTCCTATCGGCGGACACACTGAGCCTGCGCGGTCTGGAGTTGGTTGTCGGTCCCGTGACCAACGCCTACGGCACGACGACGTTCCTGTACCGGATTGCCGAAGAGAACCCGCTTGCGTGGATCACGCCGGCGATCGTGAAGGCTACCGACAGCGAAATGGCCGGCACCGTACTCGACCCGCGCTTCGACGTGCGCAGCGCCGCTTTGTTCGATACCGGAGCCGCGGTGACCGCCGTTGAACTCACGTCAATCCCCGAGCCGCTCGCGATCCGTGCCCGCACGACTCGTTATGAACCAGGTGCGATCGACATCGAACTCGACCAGCCCGCACCACCCGGATCCGCCCTGCTGGTGAGCGAGAACTACTATCCCGGCTGGACCGCGCAGGTCGACGGGAAGCCGGCGCCGATCGGGCGCGCCGACCTGACTATCATCGGCGTGGAACTGCCGGCGGGAGCCCGGCAGGTTTCGCTCCGCTTTACCAGCCCGCCGTTCGAGAAAGGGAAGACGATCACGCTCGTCGCGCTCGTCCTGGCGCTGGCGTGGTGGGTAGCCGGTGGGATCTTCGGGAAGGTCAGACGTGCCTGATCGCGCGCTGGTGATCGTTCCGACCTACAACGAACGGGAAAACATCATCAAGCTGATCGAGGCGGTGCAGGCGCAATCGCCGATCCTCGATGTGCTCGTGGTCGACGACGGCTCTCCCGATGGCACCGGCGCCCTCGTTGATGTCCGCGCAGCGACCGATTCGCGTGTGCATGTCATTCATCGCGAGCGGAAGCTTGGACTCGGCACCGCGTATGTGGCCGGCTTCAGATGGGCGCTGCAGCGCGAGTATGAGTACATCTTCGAGATGGACGCCGACTTCTCGCACGACCCACAGCACCTGCCGGAATTTCTCGAGAATGTCAGGAACGCCGACCTCGTCATTGGCTCACGGTACCGGGATGGGCGCGTCACGGTCGTGAACTGGCCCATTGGCCGGTTGCTGTTGAGCTACTTCGCAAACGTGTACGCCCGCTTTGTAACCGGGCTGCACATTTTCGATTCCACAGCGGGGTACAAGGTCTTTCGGCGGAAAGTACTTGAGGCGATCGATCTAGATGACGTGCGCTCAAATGGTTACGCGTTCCAGATCGAGATGCACTTCAGGACATGGAAGAAAGGCTTCCGGATGATCGAAATCCCGATCGTTTTCGTGGACCGCACCGAGGGAACCAGCAAGATGTCGAAGAAGATCGTCCGGGAAGCCGTCTGGATGGTCTGGAGGCTTCGCTGGTGGGCGATCACGGGCCGGGTTTAGGGGTGCGTTTTCCCAGGCGGAAATTCTGGAAAATGACGGGGTCGGGCAACGACTTCGTCTTCTTTGACGTGCGCGCCGAAATGGGGGCCAGACCCACTTCGCAACCCGATCTCGAGAGTGCCGAGGCGATCGGCGCGGTGTGCGATCGGCGTCGTGGCATTGGTGCGGACGGCGTCGTTTTTCTCGAGAACGACGCCGAATGCGCCTACGGTATCCGTTACTTCAACCGCGACGGTTCGCTCGCCGAGTTCTGCGGGAACGCCTCGCTCTGTTCCGTGACGCTGGCAACCGAACTGGGAATCGTTTCGGCGGGCGAGTCGTTCATGTTCCGGACGTCCTCAGGCCCGATTCCAGGGCGATCTAGGAGCACCGGTCCGGAGGTAGGGATGCCCGCCGTGGCCGATGCTTCCAGGGCTTTTGAGGCCGCACTGGAGCCCGGCGAGACCCGCATCGGCTACGCTCGCGTGGGTGTGCCGCACCTGGTCGTCGCCTGCGGGAATGTGGATGACGTCAATGTCCCAGACCGTGGCCGACAGCTCCGCCATCATCCGAACCTTCCAGCCGGCGCCAACGTGAATTTTGTGTCGCGCCGAGGCGCGGTCTGGACCTATCGGACGTACGAACGTGGGGTGGAGGAGGAGACTCTGGCCTGCGGCTCGGGATCGGTCGCGACCGCGGCGATGCTGATGGAATGGACTGGCGAACCCGGCCCGGTGAGGCTCCAGACGCGTTCAGGCGCCCCGCTGACGGTCAGCTTCCAGGGCGGCAGGCCCACCCTCGCCGGGGAAGGGCGATTGGTCTGTGAGGGCACGCTACGGGACGTAGCACCCTTGCCCTGAAACACTGTCGCGAGCCCACCACCCAAGTTAGGGGTCAGACCCGGGGTCAGACACGGGGTCTGACCCCGGGTCTGACCCCGACCTTATCCCCACATTTTTCCACGTGGATCGGAAGGATAGGCGGGGCATTGAGT
>CBIHMX010000251.1:0-4759 GCA_966211115.1 uncultured Gemmatimonadaceae bacterium
GTCGGCGGCGCGCATCCCCAGGTGCTGCAGGTTCACCCAGCCGTCGGGCTTCACCAGCAGGACCGCGGTCGACAGCCGGGCGAGCGGGAAGCGACGGACTTGCCCCTCTCGATCGACGCCGGTAAACGAGCCAGCCTTCGCGGCCTCATCCCCGACGGCGCGCTCGATCACCCGCTTCGCCCGGCTGGTGCAGTCTGAAACGAACGCCTCGGCCTTTCCCGGCGCGGTGAGGATGATGAAGTCGTCCCCGCCGATGTGGCCCACGAAGTCCCGGGCGTCGTCGGCACCTAACGAACCGGTCGCCTCGCGGATCGACCCGCCCAGTCCCCGGATGACCTCGTCGGCGATGGCGAAGCCGAACGTGTCGGCAAACGGCTTGAAATAGTCGAGGTCCAGGTAGCAGACGGCGAAGGACTCGGCTCGCTCGATCCGCGTCATGATCTCGCGGTCGATCGCCCGGCCGCCCGGAAGCCCGCTGGTGGGATTCCGGTCCGATTCGCGCTGCACGAGCCGCAACAGCGCCTGGACACGGGCGCGCAACTCGCGCGGGTCGAACGGCTTCGCGAGGTAGTCGTCCGCACCGGCCGCGAATCCTTCCACCTTGGATTCGACCGTGCTTTGCGCCGTGAGCATCAGCACCGGAATGCGAGCCGTGAACGGATTCGTCTTGATCCGACGGCAGACCTCGAAACCGTTCATCCCGGGCATCGCATGGTCGAGAATGACGAGGTCGGGTTCCCGGTCCTGGATCGAGATCAGGACAGCATGACCATCTTCGACGAGGGCGACCTCATGGCCCGCGGACCTGAACAGGTCGCGGAGCATCAGCCGCATCTCTTCATTGTCGTCGGCGAGAAGCAGATAACTCACGGATTGACCGGAGTTTGCGCGTTGAAGTTAAACCGATTCGTAAGTTCACAGGACGCCATCGACTGGTCAACTGGGAAGAGTTGATGAGTTGTCGAGTTGAGGAGTTGAGGAAAACGCGAGTTGGCAAGTTCACCGGCTGAGCCCCGTCAACTCATCAACCCATCAACCCATCACTCATTCAACTGCTTTCCAGAATCGTCCGACCTCTGGTGTATCCCCCCGTCAGCTCATCAACTCACCCAACGCATCAACTCGCTCGATCGGTCCTCTCGCGTCAGGCAGATCGCAGCTTATACCAGATGTGTAGGTATTTTTTCTACTTCAGGTGTCCTTTCCTCGTTAGGCCGTGTCACAGTTTATTGTAGTTCTACGTCACGGCTACAATCACAGGAGGGGACCGTGCATCGCTTCTTTCGTCTGTTCACAGTACTCGCGCTCGCTTCGCCGACGATCGCGTCGGCTCAAGGCGGGACAGTCACCGGTCGCGTCACGGACCGGAACTCCGGGACTCCCATCCCGGACGCACAAATCCTCGTCGTCGGAACGCAGCGTGGAGCACGCACCGATGACTCGGGCTCTTATCGCCTCACCAACGTTCCGGAGGGCACGCAACGCGTACGCGCGCTGCGGCTCGGATTTCAGGCAGAAGTCGCCACAGTCAGCGTGCCCGTCGGCGGTACCGTGACGGCCGACTTCGTGATGACCGGAACCATCGCGCGCCTCGACGAAGTGGTCGTTGCCGCGACCGGTGAATCGGAACTCCGCCGTGAAACCGGCAACTCGGTCGCGTCGATCAATGTCGAAGCGATTCCAAAAACGTCCGTCAACACGTTCAGTGACCTGCTCTCTTCGCGCGCGCCGAGCGTGACGGTGACGCAAACGAGCGGCACGACCGGCGGCGGATCACGCGTGCGCATCCGCGGCTCGAACTCCGTTTCGCTGACGAACGAGCCCATCATCATCATCGACGGCGTCCGCGCCAACGCCGATCCCGGCGGTAGCACGATCAGCGTCGGTGGCCAGAACCCGACGCGCCTCGACGACCTGAACCCGAACGAGATCGAGAACATCGAGATCATCAAGGGACCGGCCGCCGCTGCACTCTATGGCACGGCAGCCGCCAACGGTGTCGTCCAGATCACGACCAAGCGGGGCTTGTCAGGCAAGACACGCTGGACGGCGTACGCCGATGCCGGCTCGTTGTCGGAGATCACGGAGTATCCCGCCAACTTCCAGGTCATTGGCACGACCCCCGACGGCGATCGCGTCGCGCGTTGCGCCCTGCTGCTCCAGGCGGAAGGGCTGTGCACCCCGAAGGCGGATTCGCTGCGCTCCTACAATCCGCTCGAGGACAACAGCCTGTTCGTCGACGGCTACCGTGAGCAGTTCGGCGCCAGCGCCGCCGGCGGCGTGAACCTGCTGCAGTATTTCCTGAGCGGCGACTTCAGCCGCGAAGCGGGCGTGTACGCGAACAACCTGTCGCGGCGCGTCAACCTGCGCACGAACCTCAGCGCCGAACTGACACCGCGGCTGACCACCGCCGCCCGCATCGGTTACGGCTCGCTGCGGCTCGACCTGCCGCAGAACGACAACAACGACCAGGGTCCGCTGGGGAACGGCCTCCTCGGCCGTGACCCGCTCGACGGGCCTAACGGCGGCTACCTGTCGTTCCCGAAGGAAGTCTACAACCAGATCACCACGCGCCAGTCGGTCGACCGCCTGACCGCCGGCCTCGAAGCTCGTTATGCACCCCAGTCCTGGCTGAACGTCAACGCCACGACGGGACTCGACTACGCCGGCCGTACCGACGTGTCGATCACGCCGCCGGGACTCATCCCGGAGCCCGATCGCCGGGCCATCGGCAACGCGACATCGAATCCCTATTCGCTGTACACGTACACCAACAACCTCAACGCCACGGCGTCCTACAACCTGGCGTCGGATCTCACGGCGCAGACGGCGGTAGGCGGCCAGTACGTCGGTGAAATCGTTCGCGGTACGCAGGCGTTCGGCGAAGGCCTCGCCGGTGGAACCGGTTCGGTCGGCGGTACCACGAGCGGCTTTGCCGTGGCCGCCCAGAATTCCGACGTCATTACCATCGGCGGTTACGTCCAGCAGCAGCTCGCCTGGCGCGATCGCGTGTATCTCTCCGGCGCCCTTCGCGGCGACGACAATTCCGCCTTCGGTACGGATTTCAGTTTCATCTACTATCCGTCGGCCAGTCTCTCGTGGGTGATCGGCGACGAGTCGTTCTTCCCGCAACAGGATTGGGTCAACTCGCTGCGCTTGCGCGCGGCGTACGGGCAGTCGGGACAGCGTCCGGGCTTCCGCAATGCCATCACGTTCTACACGGCCGTTGCCGTGAAGCGTGCTGGCAGCGAAGTCGGCGCCGTGCAGATCGGCGCGCCGGTCGGTAACGCCTCCCTCAAGCCCGAGAAGTCCGGTGAGTTCGAGCTCGGCTTCGACGCGGGTCTGTTCGGCGACCGGGTCAACCTGGAAGCGACGTACTACGACAAGACCACGGAAGACGCGCTCATCCTGCGCAACCTTCCGCCCTCGTCAGGCGCGGCCAGCCGCTACGAGAACCTCGGTAAGGTGACGAACAAGGGTATCGAAGGCATGCTCAACGCACGGCTCTTCGATTCGCCCAGCCTGCAGTTCGACCTCACGGTCACGGCGTCGAAGAACAAGAACAAGCTCGTCCGCCTTGGCCAGGACGTCGATACGATTTTCTTCGGACTCGGCGCCAACAACGGTGACTTCATCCAGCGTCATGCCGAAGGGCACCCGTTAGGTGGCTACTGGCAGCGCGAGATCCTCGGCTTCGACGACGCGAATGGTGATGGCATCATCGGCTCGTCCGAAGTGACGCTCGCCGACGACGCGTCATTCCTCGGCCAGCCGCTGCCGCAGACCGAACTGAGCATCACGCCCTCGGTCTCGTTCCTGCGCTTCTTCAGGGTGCATGGCGTGATGAACTATCGCGGCGGCTTCAAGGTTTACAACTCGACCGCGCAGTTCCGGTGCGCCGTATTCCTCAACTGCCGCGGCGCCAACGATCCGTCGGTCGGTCTCGAGGAGCAGGCCCGCATCATGGCCAGTGCCCGCGCGAATTTCGGGCTCGATGCCAGCGACGCCGGCTTCGTGGAAGACGGTACGTTCTGGAAGCTGCGTGAAGTCTCGTTGACGGCAACCGCACCGGCGTCGTGGGCGAACCGGCTCGGCGTGGGCGACCTCGCCCTCACGATCTCCGGCCGCAACCTGGCGACGTGGACGGATTACACCGGCTTCGACCCGGAAATCAACTTCAACGGCACGTCGAACTTCAGCACCGCCGAGTTCCTGACGCAGCCGCAGGTCCGCTACTTCACCGCTCGCCTTTCCATTGGCTGGTAAAAACTTCAGTCCGGGTCCAGCGTCCGGGGACGACGTCAGACATCGTCCTCTGGACCTGGCACTCCGGACTTGCACCGGAGACATACATGCGCAAGAAGCTATCCATACTGTTAGGCGCTGCACTGCTGGCGACGGCATGCAGTCCCGATGACCTCCTCGACGTCGATGACGTCGACGTGCTCGACCCGAGCACGCTCAACTCGAAGGAAGCGTTGCCCACGCTGCTGGCCGGTTCGCTGTCCGCGTTCCAGATCGCCTACAGCGGCGCGGGTGACCTCAGCAACGGCGGCCACGAGGGCATGGTCAACATGTCCGGCCTGCTCGCCGACGAATACATCCATGCCGAAACGTTCCCCGACCGGCAGGGCGTCGACGTGCGCAGCATCGCCGCCGGCAATGGATCGGTGAAGGGTGTGTTCTTCGACCTCAGCCAGGCGCGCGCGTTCGCGGACCTGGCGAGTTCGCGCTACAACACGTTCGACCAGGGTGTGGA
>CBIHMX010000252.1:0-4753 GCA_966211115.1 uncultured Gemmatimonadaceae bacterium
TGAATCGAGCCGTATCGAGGTACTGGATCCGGCGACCCGCAGCGTCATGGCCAGCGTAACCTGGCCCGAGACGTTTGTCTCGGGGTTTTCGGACGGAACGGTGGTCATGACTGAGGGCAGGAAAGACCGACCAACGGTACTCTCCGTCATGCGACTCTCGCTGCGTCGTTAGGCGGCGATCGGTCAGTCGTGCCGGGAGGAATGGGCCGAGGGACGTCGCCAGCCTGCCATCAGACGCTTTGACGGCGGCGGTAACGTGGTCCAGTGGAGCATTTGCTCGGTCGGCGCCCGGCTCGCGAGCACTACCGCGAGCAACACGAGCGCGACGACGGCGATGCCGACTTGCGCGCAGATTAAGTTGTCTTCGCCGATCTCCACTGCGTGCCCCACTTGAACTAGGTTGTCGATCTTGGCGCCGCGGCGGATTCTGGTTTCCCCCACGGCCGCGCGATCGATGATGACTGCCCAGTTATCGGCGCTTGTTGGATGCATCTCGAGCTTCAGGAGCCACGACGCGAGCGCAAGGAGGAACAGAAAGCCGTAGTTGCGCCGGATCCGGTAGCCGACAGCTTCGGCCATCCCGAGATGGGGCACAGTCCGTCCGAGATCTCCGGCGAGGAGGGCGAAGTGCTCCCGGATCTCCGCCTCGCTCGGTCCCGTTCCCGGAGCGAGCGTGGGGGCGATGAAGTAGTGGTTCAGCGTGCGGAAGCGACGCCGCCAGAGGTCATACGTCTGGTACCGGCGCGACTCCATAACGAGAAAGATGACGTCGAATGCAATGGCGAGCAGCAGCACCACGTGCGGTGCGGCGGGATCGCCGAACGCGAAGGTGACCATGCCGGCTGTCGTCGCGGCCGCCCAGTTCGTCGTCGCATCCATCCGTTGACGCCAGACGTCCGCGTGACTCACGACGGCGCGGTAGAAGTGCACCATCGTCCCGCTCGTCAGTTCGGGTGGCGGCGTCGGGACGGTGTCGTGCTCGGCCGGTGGGTGCAAGTTCCAGTTGGAATCGGTTCGGTGCGGCGACGGGCACGAATGTCAGCCAGACCATTCCGCCATCAATGCGACGCCACTTCAATATCGCGTCGCCCGAGTATGTCCTGCACGTACAACATCGTCACGAGTACCATGAGCGCGGCAGTGAGCGGGGTGGCAAGCGCGAGGCCCAGAATACCGGCAAACAGCGCAAACACGAGCTGCGCCAGAATGGTCAAAGCCGGGGGCAGGTAAACCGTCTTCCGGTCGATAACGGGATCGAGCACATAACTCTCGACGATCTGCACGCCGACGTAGAGCGCAACCACCCACAGCGCGACCCGCGGCCCCTGCACCAGGGCGAGAAGCACGGCGGGGACCGCGGACAGGATCGGTCCGATGTTCGGAATAAACGAAAGCAACGCCGCGATCAATCCGAGCACGAACGCCAGCGGCACTCCTATGATCCACAAGCCGACGCCCGTTATCACACCGATGAAGGTCATGGCGGCCAGACGCCCGATGAGCCACCACCAGAGGGTGTCATAGAGCCGCTCGAGAACCTCGCGCCCTCGCGGCACCTTGCCCCTGGGCACAAGCGCCAGCAGCCCGTTCACGTAAACGCGCGGGGTCGCGGCCAGCACGATGCCGAGGAAGAGGACGATGACGAAGCTCGCCAGCGCGCTGAACGTACTCGACACCACGCCAGTGACCCGCCCGATCGCATCGGGATTGTCGGGGAGCAACGCGCTCGGGTTCGGCGCCGCCTCGACCGCGCGCCGTCCCCACTCGTAGCGCTCGAGCCGGGTCCGCAACTGCTCCGCGGCCTCCGGCATGCGTTCGCGCAGTGTCCGGACCTCGGCGGCAATGGACTCGCCACGCAAAGCGAACGCCCCCACCAGGGTGCCGAAGAGCGCGAGCACGACGACAACGAGAGCCCACCGCGGCGATAGCGGGGTGCGGTCGCTCACCCAGGTCGCCAGGCGCCTCAGAAAGACGCCGACGAGGATGCCCGCGAAGCCAAGAAGCAGTATGTCGCGGGTGTACCAGGCAAACAGGAGCAGGACAATGACCGCAACCACTACACCTGTTGCAGCGAGGGTTCGCCGCGCCACCGAAGAAGCATCGGTGCCAGTCCAGCTGACCGGGGCAGGTTCGGTGGCGTCGTCGTCTTTCGGCGAACCGTCCGTCACACGTGGTGTGGCAGCACTTCGCAAATCTCTTACATGCCGCTGATCATGCCGCAGGCGATGCGGGCGCCCGACCCACCGGAGGGATCAGTCAGGTAGTCGTCAGGCGACGCGTGGATGACCACGGCCGCGCCGTCGGCATCGAGCAGCATGTCCGTTGCCCCGCGCAGCATTCCACCCGGAGTGGTGGCCTGGACCGTGGCCGAGCTGTCGGCACCGGCAGTCACGTTAGGCATGTCGCCGAGGTGCGGACCCTGGGGGTTCTGCGAGCCATGTTGTTTGCTGGTGGGATTCCAGTGGTCGCCCGCCGACTCGAACCCGGGTGCGTCGCAGCGGCCGACCATGTGCAGGTGCAACCCGTGCTCGCCGGGAGGCAGGCCGGTCAGCGTACCGGAGATCGAGACCCCGCCACTGCCGTCCGTCAACGTCAGTGTGCCGAGGTCGCGGCCGTTCGCATCGCGAACGGTGGTGGTTACGGAGTTGCCGCCGCTGGTCGTCATGGACGCGGTGGTGTCCGCGGCGGACGTATCAGTCTCGTCGCCAGCACCGCCGGCGCAGGCAATGGTCAGCAGGGCAATGGCGGCAGCCGTCAGATCCGTACGCATTTCTGTCTCCAGCGAGGTGGACTATCGAAGCCGGATCGTTGCCGCACGCAGGTTCAGCCATGCGCAACGGATCGGCAGGCTCCATACCCTGACGCTCCAGCAGTGTGCCTCGTGGATGTTTACAGCCTAACGCTGACCACGCTTCGGCGGAGCATCGTCGTCAACCGGTGGTACTACGATTCCTGAGCGGCTGCAAATGCGTTGCGTCACCGCCGCTCAGTCAGCCAGGAGGAGACCATGCCGGAGAAACGAACGGTCCAGCGCGCTCGTAAGGCGAAGCGTGAAGGAAAATCCCCGTCGACGCAGGCGGGCGAATTCGTCCGTGAAGAAATTCACCACGTCCGCGAAGGGAAGCACGGCGCGCGGTCGCCAGAGCAGGCGATTGCAATCGGCCTTTCCAAGGCGCGCCGCGCCGGTGTCAAACTTCCGGCGCCGAAGAAGGGCGATGCTCCGGCCGAAACGCGCCGAGCGGCCAAACGAGACCTCAAGAAGGGGCGCTCTCGAAAATCAAAGACCCCCTCGGCGCGGCGTTCTCGCGCGATGACGCGACGGCTGAGACGCGAGGGAACCAAGGGGGCGAGCAAAAAAGCGTTGGCCAGGCATGCTCGCGTGGCGGCGCGGCGCCGGACGAAGAGCGAACGATCGGCGTCCGCTCGTCAGGCAGCGCGCACCAAGGGACCGCGGGCGCGGTCGGCTGCCGCCCGGAAGGCGGCGCGGACGCGGGCGAAGAACAAATCTTGAGGCGGCTTACGGTTAGTGGTTAGTGGTTATTGGTACTGGTATTAGTAGGGTGATACGGTGGCCTGCGCGGACATTACCATCACGCGGGGAGGGCGGGGGCGTCGAGGACTTTGCTGACGGCGTTGACGAAGCTACCCCAGACCTTCTGTTCGGCGCGGAGTTGCTGGCGTCCGGCGGCGGTGAGTGTGTAGACCTTGGTTCGCCGCCGGTGTTCGCTCAATTGCCAATCGCTGGTCACCAGGCCGCGCTGTTCGAGCCGGTGGAGCGACGGGTACAGGGAGCCTTCGCCGATCTGCAGCACGTGTCCGGTCAGTTGTTCGATCCAGCGGGCAATGGCGTAACCGTGTGCCGGCCCCCAGCTCAGCGTCTTCAGGATCAGCAGGTCCAGCGTGCCCTGCAGGAGATCCACGGTCTGTCGCGTCACGATCCTTCCCATCAAGCGTCGATGCGTAACCTATTTGTGATACATCGAATGTCAATGGGAAGAGGGCACCGGGCGACGCGACCGGCCATTGCTGCAGCGGATCGCGCCTGATTCATTTCCTGACCATGAGGTCGCCGGTACGCGACCGGCCAAACTGCATAACGAGAGCCCCTACTTTTCCATGCAACGTATTGCTTCGTCTCCGCGAGTCCTGGTCGACGCGATCTGGTCGGAAGACAGCATCGCCCGTGATGTCGTCCTGGTCGTCGCCGGCATCCTGGCGATAGCCGCATCGGCCCAGGTCAGGATTCCGGTTCCGTTTTCGCTGGTCCCGATTACGGGCCAGACCTTTGCCGTGATGCTGATCGCGGCACTGTACGGTCCACGACGAGGCGTCACGACGATCGTTGCCTATATCACGTCCGGAGCGATGGGGCTTCCGTTCTTCGCCGGCGGCGGGGCTGGACTGGCATACCTTGCCGGACCAACCACTGGCTACCTGGCGGGCTGGATCGGCGCGGCATGGCTGATCGGGTCACTCATGGAACGCGGATGGTCAGACCGCGCATGGAGAACGGCGCTGGCGATGTGGTTGGGCAGTCTGGTGATTTTTGCCTGCGGTGTGCTCTGGCTGTCGCGGTTCGTGGGCTTCGAGACCGCCTTCATGACCGGGTTCTTGCCGTTCATTCCTGGGGACTTGGTCAAGATCGCGCTGGCGATGGGAGTGTTGCAGGCGGGGTGGAAGTTCAATAAGCGATCGCGCGGACGATTGACGATTGACGATTGACGATTGACGATTGACGATTGACGATTGACGA
>CBIHMX010000253.1:0-4744 GCA_966211115.1 uncultured Gemmatimonadaceae bacterium
CGCTGTACGAGATCATCCACCGCGAATCCGTGCGGCGGCAGAGCGAGATCATGAACGAGGAACTGGCCGTTGACGCGGCCGACGAGGGATCGTGATCGTGTCAGACCTGAAGCTGCCACCGGCCGTTCAGGTCGCGCCCCACGCCGCCCAGCGCCGACAGTGCGATGGCGTACACGATGGCGCCCACCCCGATCGCCGGGATCGGGGAGTCGCCCAGTGGCGTCGACAGCAGCGCGTACATGACGGCGGTCGCGGCAAGGGCCCGCCAGTGTCTCGTCAGGCGCGGCGGTCGCATGCCGAGCAGGCGCGCATGGTACTGCGCCTGGAACAGCCGGTACCCTTCCGTCGCCACGGTGACGAGGGCGGCGCCGCGCATGCCCAGTAACGGAACGGCGATGAAGTTCATCGCGACGTTGGCGATGGCCGCCGAGAACACGGTGCGGAACAGGATGTCCTCGCGCCCCTGTGCCATCAGAGACGACGTGGCGATCGCGCGCAGCACCGAGAGCGGCACGGACAGCATCAGGATCGCCAGCACCGGACCGGCTGCCGCGAACGAAAACCCGAACACGAGCGACAGCAGGTCGCGCGCGACGACGACACCGCCGGCGGTGATCGGCAGCACGACCGCGACGGCGCGCGCCCACGCGGTGTGGTATAGCTCCAGCCTCCGCTCCGGTTCGCCGGAGAGCCGCGTCAGCGGCGGAATGAGCGACAACGAATACGTCGCGCCCACGTTGATGAGGAAGCTCACCAGCGAGTATGCGGCGGCATACAGCCCGACGGTGATGCGGTCGGCGAACGCGCGCAGGAAGATCAGGTCGGCGTTGAAGATCGCGAGCCCGAGCAGCGTGCTGGCCACATACGGCGCCACATGCCTGACGAGTGGTCGCACGGTCGCGGTGTCCCAGCGCAGCCCGATGTGGATGCCCATCCGGCGCAGCGCTAACCACAGCATCAGTGCCGCGACGGCGTCACCGAGCAGTTGCGACAACGGGACGCGACCGAGATCCGCGTCGCTCATGACGGTGAGCGTCACCGCGAACAGGACGATGATTTCGCCCGCCGCTCGCGCCACGGCGATCGGCCTTGTCGTCGCGAGGGCCGTCAGGACCCAGCGCGTGCCGAGTGCCATCGGCACCAGCGTCAGCGAATACAGGGCGACCATCCGGCTTTCCACCGACGGCGCGACCAGCGCCACGAGCACGGGGATGGCGATGATCACCATCGCAATCGTCAGGCGGAGCGCCAGGACCGGCGGAACGAAACTCGCCAGCTGCCGTCGCCGGGCCGATGCCTCCCGGATCCCGATGCCGAAATCGATGCCGGCGTCGACGAATCGCTGGAGATAGAGCAGGATGGCAAACGCGAACGCGACGATTCCCAGGCTGTCGGCGCCAAGCCGGCGCGCGATGACCAGCGTGGTCACGAACGCGACCAGGCGTGCGGCGGCCTCCCCGAACCCGAGGCCGATGAAACTGCGCGTCACGGAACCGTCGTGCGGTTCCGCGGCGCTGGCGACCGGGACTCCTTCGGGCGGACTGCCGATGTGCGAAATCCTCTCGGTTGTAATTACCGGGATACGATCACCCGGATGATGACGCCGAGCAACACCGGCCGCCGCCGTCCGCTGCGTTTCTGCATGATTACGACGTTTTATCCGCCGTATTCATTCGGCGGCGACGCGATCGGAATCCAGCGGTTGTCGCGCGCCCTGGTGCGCCGGGGACATCACGTGACGGTCCTCCATGACGTCGACGCGTTCAATGCGTTACATGCCGGCCCCGAACCGGCGCCGATCCCGGACGACCAGGGGGTCGATGTCATCGGCCTGCGCAGCAGGGCCGGTATGCTCTCGCCGTTGTTGAACCAGCAACTCGGCACGCCCGTGCTCACCCGCGGGCGCATAACGTCGATTCTGGCCCGGGGAGCCTTCGACGTCGTCAATTTTCACAACGTGTCGCTGGTGGGTGGTCCGGGGCTGTTCCACCTCGCCGGTGATGCCGTTTCGCTGTACATGGCGCACGAGCACTGGCTCATCTGCCCCACCCACGTTCTGTGGAAGAATGGGCGCGAACGGTGCGAGAAGCCCGAGTGCCTCCGCTGCACCCTGAATTACCGACGCCCTCCGCAGGTCTGGCGAGACCGGTTTTCTCGAACGCGAGATCGCGCGCTTCGACGCAGTGATCGCGATGATCGAATTCAGCCGCGACATGCACCGCCTTCGGGGATTCGAGCCCGAGATGGAGATCCTGTCGTATTTCCTCCCGGACCCCGAGTCTCCCTCCATGCCAGTCGCCACGGGGACTCCGCCTCACGAGCGACCGTTCTTCTTCTTCGCCGGCCGACTGGAGCGGATCAAGGGGCTCCAGGACGTCATTCCGGTCTTTGCCGATTACCCACAGGCTGACCTGGTCATTGCCGGCGACGGGGAGTTTGCCGCCTCCCTGCGTTCCCAGGCGGCCGGATTGCCCAATGTCAGGTTCCTGGGTCGGATATCGCCTGACGACCTGTCGAAGTACTACCGGCACTCGATCGCCACCATCGTCCCTTCGGTGTGCTACGAGACCTTTGGAATCGTCTTGATTGAGGCGTTCCGGCAGGGCGCGCCGGTGATTGCCAGGCGGCTCGGCCCGTTCCCTGAAATCGTGGAGCGATCAGGGGGTGGCGAGCTCTTTCACACCACCGAGGAACTCGTGGCATCGATGAAGCGAATTCAAGCGGATCCGTCGCATCGCCGCCGGCTCGCCGAAGCGGGATATCGGGGCTACGTCGAACGGTGGAGCGAAAGCGCGGTGATTCCGCAGTACCTTGGTATCGTCCGGCGCGCGGCCGTCCGCCGAAACCGACGTGCCATTCTGGATGCCCTTTCCGAGGTCGAAGTCGCATGAACGTCTTCATCACCGGTGGTTGCGGCTTCATTGGATCACACCTGGCCGAGCGGCTTCTCGAGCGCGGCGACGCGGTCACGGTCCTCGACGACCTCTCGACGGGCAGCATGGACAACGTCGCGCACCTCGTCGGTCGCCCGGGTTTTCACCATCGCATTGGTTCGGCCCTGGACAAGCCGCTCGTCGCCGAGCTCGTGGACCGCGCCGACGTGACCGTGCACCTCGCCGCGGCCGTTGGCGTGCGCCTGATCGTCGAGAAGCCCGTTCACACGATCGAGACGAACGTCGGCGCTACTGAAACGGTCCTGGCCGCGGCGGCGAAGAAGCAGAAGCTGGTCGTCGTCGCGTCCACCTCCGAGGTGTACGGGAAGTCGACGCTGGTGCCGTTCCGCGAAGATCACGACCTCCAACTCGGCCCGACGTCGCATTCCCGCTGGGCATACGCCTGCTCGAAGGCGCTCGACGAATGGCTCTCGCTGGCCTACGCCTCCGAGAAGGGCGTGCCCGTCATCGTCATCCGGTTCTTCAACACCGTTGGCCCGCGACAGACGGGACGATACGGCATGGTCCTTCCGAACTTTGCGCGGCAGGCGCTGCGCGGCGAGCCGATTACGGTGTACGGAAGTGGTGAACAGTCGCGCTGTTTCGGCCACGTGCGCGACGCGGTGGAAGGCATGTTACGACTCATCGACACACCGAAAGCCGTGAACGAGGTCTTCAACATCGGCTCGACCGAGGAGACCACGGTTCGACAGCTCGCGGAGAAAGTTCGGGAGGCGGCAGGCAGCACATCGCCTATCGAGACCATCCCGTATTCCGAAGCCTATGCCGCCGGTTTCGAGGACATGATGCGCAGGGTGCCTGACGTGGCGAAGCTTGAACGCGTGACCGGCTTCCGTCCGAGGACGCCGTTGACGGAGATCATTCGCGACGTCGTGGCCGACCAGAAGGGCACGCTGGCGGGGCAGGGCCGGCCCCGTCCCGCGCCGGCCGTGTCGTAGTCAGGCGGACGATGCGTGCGATCCTCACCTATCATTCAATCGACGCGTCGGGCTCACCGGTGTCGCTGTCACTGGAGACGTTTGCGCAGCACGCGGCTTTTCTCGCCGGCGGCCGAGTGAAGGTGCTTCCGCTGTCCGACCTGCCGGCCCTGCCTGACGAGCAGGATGCCGTCGCGCTGACGTTCGACGATGCGTTCCGGAACTTCGCCAGCCAGGCGATGCCCGTGCTGCGGGAAAAGGCGCTGCCGGCGACCGTGTTCGTGGTTTCCGATGCCGTTGGGGCGACCAACGCGTGGGGCGGCCGCAACGCGCCGGGCATCCCGACACTCCCGCTCATGGACTGGGATGAGCTGCAGGACGTGGCGGCGGCGGGATTCGACATTGGTGCGCACACCCGCCGCCATCTGCACCTGACGACGCTGTCGCCATCGCAGTTGCAGGACGAAACCGCCGGATGTGTCGACCGCATCCAGGCCGAGCTGGGACATCGTCCCCTTCGCTTCGCCTATCCCTATGGGGACGTGAACGAGTCCGTGGCCGATCATGCCCGGAAGATGTTCGCGCATAGCGTGACGACCGAGTTCCGGCCACTGGCCAACGACGATCCCGCGCTGCTGCCGCGACTCGATGCGTTCTACTTCCAGCGCCCGCGCGCCCTCGACGACTGGGGCTCGCCGGCATTCCGGCGCCGGATCTGGATGCGGTTGCAGGCTCGCCGCGTACGTGAACTCGTTGCCCCGACCGGACGCGACCGGTGACCGCGCCGCTCTTCCTGTCGGTCGTCATGCCTGCGCATAACGCGGCGAGCCTCCTGCCGCGCACCCTTGGCGCGCTCCGGAATTCGGACTTGGC
>CBIHMX010000254.1:0-4735 GCA_966211115.1 uncultured Gemmatimonadaceae bacterium
GGTCTGTCCCCTCCCTTCCCGTCAGTCCCCTCGCAGCGATGTCATCGGGTCCACGCGCGCTGCTCGCCGTGCCGGCAACCAGCACGCCAGTAGCGCGACCGCGAGCAATGATCCTCCGGCCACGCCAAAGGAAAGCGGGTCAACGGCCGATACGCCATAGAGGACCTGCGACAGGAGTCGCGAGGCCGCCAGCGCCACGAGGCCGCCGATGCAACAGCCGGCACCGACCAGTACCATGCCATGACGGAGGACCCCGACCTGCACGCCGGCCGGCGAAGCGCCTAACGCCAATCGCACTGCGAACTCCGGGATCCGGTCCGACACCGTGTGCGCCAGGATCGCGAACAGGCCGATCCCGGCCAGGAACAGCGCCGCCAACCCGAACGCCAGCGACAGGAACATCGCGAAGTTGGTGCCGCGATATTCGAGGGCCAGTTCATCGGTCATGGCGCTCGCCCAGTGCACCGCCGACAATGGCGCGACCTCGGCAAGGACCCGCGTCAACGGCGCCACCTGCGCCACCGGATCGCCGGTCACTCTGGCGGCGATCGATATGACGCCGGCCGCGGCCGGCACCTGGTCCACGGCATAATACGCGTCGATCCCCACCCCACGCGGGTCTGCCGGGTCGCCCCAGCGGATCAGACGCCCGGTTCCCTGCTCACCGAAGCCGTCCCACGCCACGTTGCGCGCCACGCCCACCACCTGCGCCGTCATGGGAAAGCGTGCATCCGGCTCGGTGAGGCGCAGCTCGCTGCCTAACGCCCGCTCCGCACCGCCCAACCGGTCGGCCCGCGCCTCGCTGATGACGACGACCGGCGCCGACGCGCTGTCGTCCCGCGGTTCGATACCGCGCCCGGCCACGACACGGATGCCCAGCGTCTCGAACAGTCCCTGGTCGACGGCATGGGCACCCAGCCTCGGCAACCGTTCCGGCGGGATGTCGCCTAACGCCGTATGCGTGAACGTGGGACGTTCGCTGTCCCACGGCGGCAGCGTCAGCCACGCCAGCCCCACCGATGTGACGCCCGGTTGCCGCTGGATGGCTTCCACGAGCCGCGCCCGGAACGCAAACGGGCTACCCGCGCGATCCGCCGGACTCGCGGTCACGGCCAGGCGGGTGATGTCGGTCCCGAAGCCCAGCGGAATCTGGTGCAATGCCTGGTACGACCGACCCAGCAGCGCCGCCACGATCACCAGCGCGGTCGTCAGTGCCACCTGCGCCGTGACGAGGATTCGGCTCGTCCGGCCACGGGCACGACCACCCAACTGGCCGCGTGACCCGTCACGCAACACCACACCCGGCGCCGCCCGGCGCGCCTCCAGCGCCGGAAGCAGTCCCGCACCAATCGCCGCAAGCCCGCAGATCGCGGCCACCACCGCAATCAGTACGCCGCTCAATTCGGGACGCAGGTACTGCGGGAGCGCGATCGGCGCGATGGCCATGAAGCCCTTCAGCAGCGGCCCCGAGGCCAGCGCGCCGATGACCCCGCCGATGACCGAGGCCAATGCGGCTTCAGCAAATGGCACCGTCGCCACGCGCCGGCCGTCTGCGCCTAACGCCACCCGGAGCGCGAACTCGCGCCGGCGGTCGAGAGTGCGGGCCAACGCCAGTCCCGACACGTTCACGACCGCGATGACGAGCAGGACCAGCGCTGCCGCCAGCAGGAGGACCCCGCTGCCGCGCACGCCCGATCGCCAGTTCTCGGCGAACGGCTCGGCGCGAAATGACAGGTCCCGGTACACCGCGCCGTGGGCTTCGCCGAGTGACGCAGTCAGCCGATCGAGTTGCTGCTGCGCCTGCGCGATGGTGGCGTCAGGCGCGAGACGACCGATCACCCAGCTCTGTCGCACCATGCGCTCCGTCGACATGCGTGCCGGCAGGTACTGGCTGATCGGGATCCAGAACTCGACGATATCGTTCTCGATGCTGCCATCGAACCGGTCCTCCATTACGCCCACGATCTCGAACGTCGCCACCTCCGTGCGCAACGTCCGGCCGATGATCGCCGGATCGCCTCCATAGTGGCGTCGCCACGTTGCAGCACTGATCACGGCAACTCGTGAGGCGCCTGGCTGGTGGTCGGCGGAGGCGAACGTCCGGCCCTGACCGGCGCGCACTCCAAGCATCTCGAAGTAATCGGGAGTGACGGCTTCGCCTCGCAGTCGCTCGGCGCCGAGATCGAAGAGTGCGACGAATCGCGAGCGTGCCGTCCCGGCAAAACCATCGAACGCGCTGATGTTGTTGGAGATGTCGGCGATGTCGGGAATCGAGATATCCAGCCGCGGGTCCTGCATGCTTGCCAGCCAGACGCGGACCAGCCGCTCTCCCTTCGGAAACGGCAGCGGGCGAAGGGTGACCGTCCAGGCCAGACTGAGCGCCGTTGCACTCGCGGCCACACCCATCGCGATGCAGACAACGGTGAGAATCGTGGATCGTTTGTTTCGCGCCAGGCTGCGGCCGGCGGCGACGACGATATCGACCAGGGCGGGCATCAGGAGAACGTCCGGATTTGGGTGCTGAATCCTCGCAGATCAGCTCGAAGGCCGCGCCTGCATTCTGGTGGGCCGTGACGGGTTGCTGCTCAGCCGCGATGGCGATCCATCAAGCGATGGCCGAAAGTGCGGTGGCCGCGTGAGTGCGGCCGGACCAGTCAGCAGCAAGAACAGCGCGGGGCCTTGTCCGGGAGAATCGCCTCTCGTGCAGCAGGCTGTTGGTTTCTTGGTTTTTGAGCGGACGAGCCGTAGGGCAATAAAGCCTGGGTCGCAGATTTCGCGAAAACGACGGATTGCGCGAAAAAACCCGGGTCGACGTTGAAGGTGGTACTCCTCCCAGAACTATTCGCGAAACTCGTGGTTTTCGCGGGATCCGCGACCCTGGTTTTAAATGTCGGCGAGCTCGGCCGTCTGAGGTTGACCCGACGTGTGAGGGATGAGTTCTTAGAACGATGTTGCTCTTGAACGGTTCATCACTCGCGTTGGTTCTTGTCGTCGTTGCGAGCGGTTGCGCGGGCAGTCGATCTGCCCCTGCTACGGATCGCGGGATCGGCGTGATGGGACCCGAAGGCGCCGTCGCCCGGGCCCGGGCGGACAGCGTGCGCCTTCCGTATACAAAGGCCGACATCGACTTCATGTCGGGCATGATCAGCCATCATGCCCAGGCAATCAAGATGGCGTCCTGGGCACCGACACACGGCGCCAGCCCGGCACTGGTCCGCTTTGCAGAGCGGGTGGTGGTTGGGCAGGCAGACGAGATCACGTTGATGCAGTCATGGCTGCGCGACCGGTTGCAGCCCGTGCCCGAAGCGGATCCCGCCGGAATGAAAATGAAGATGGGCGACATGGAGCACGTCATGCTCATGCCCGGCATGCTCAGCGAAGAACAGATGAAGCAGCTGGATGCCGCGCGGGGCACTGAATTCGAGCGGCTCTTCCTGACCTTCATGATCCAGCACCATCGCGGTGCCATCGACATGGTGCGGCAACTGTTTGCGTCGACCGGCGCCGGCCAGGACGAAACCGTGTTCAAGTTCGCGAACGACGTCCAGATCGACCAGTCCGAAGAGATCCAGCGGATGCAGCTGATGCTTCTTGAACTCTGACCGCCACCCAGGCCCCCACTCCAATGTTGCGATCAGGATATGCGAAGATTTCCGTTACCGTGCTGGCGCTCGTCGCGTTAGGCGCATGCGCCGGCCGGTCCGCGCCCGACACGGAACCACCCACGCCGCCACCCGATCCGCGGGTAGGGCTGCGGGCCGGGCTCACCAACGCCGGCGAGGCCATCTCCAACCTGAAGATCGTCGCCAAGGCCGTCTCGCCGCCGGGATTCCTCGGTGTCACCAATTCCGACCTGGCGTTCACCGGCAATTACGCCATTCAGGGGAATTACAACGGGCCGGTCATCTGGGATATCACCAACCCGGCGTCGCCGGTCCTGGTCACCGCCTACACCTGCCCCGCTTCGCAGAACGACGTTTCCGTGTACCGCAACCTGATGTTCATGTCGGCGGAAGCGACCAACGGCCGCGTCGACTGCAAGCCCGGCGGTGTTCGCGACACCGTGAGCCAGGAGCGGATGCGCGGCGTGCGCATCTTCGACATCAGCGACATCCGGAATCCCCGGCTCGTCAAGAACGTGCAGACGTGCCGCGGATCGCACACGCACACGGTCCTCGAGCACCCGGCCGACCGGGAGAACGTCTACATCTACGTCTCGGGCTCCTCCAGCGTCCGGTCGCCTAACGAATTGCCCGGTTGCAACCGGGCCGCGCCCGATGACCCGAACTCGTCCTACTGGCGCATCGAGATCATCAAGGTGCCGGTCGCCAATCCCGAGCGGGCCGAGGTCGTCAACCGGGCCAACATCTTCACGGGGTTGAAGCAGCCGGTGGCGCACGGCGCCGCCGAAGAAGACATCGAGAACGCCCGTCGGAACCTGGAGACAGCCCGGCGCACTGGCGGTTTCGTCGCGAAAAGCCCGACCAGCGGGCAGGACATCGTGTTAGGCGCCAATTTCGTTCGCACCCAGCTCGACACCATCGTTCGTGCCCGTGGCGGCACCGGCGCACCGACCGCCGCCGACAGCGCAACGCTCCGCGCCAACCTGCAGGATATCGTGAACCGGACCATGGCGCCGACCGGGCCGGCACCGGTGCCAGGCGTTTCACCGATCGCCTCCACGCGCCAGTGCCATGACATCCCCGTCTACCCCGCGCTCGGGCTGGCCGGCGGC
>CBIHMX010000255.1:0-4731 GCA_966211115.1 uncultured Gemmatimonadaceae bacterium
CGTCCGGTGTGGTATCGCGGATCCAGCGAGCCACGGCGTAGCCGTGCATCGGCTCCCAGGCGAGCGTCTTGAGGACGAGGAGGTCGAGCGTGCCCTGGAGGAGGTCGAGGTCGGTGTTCACGGCAGTCGGGTCTGGGAGGCCGCCCCCTGAACGTTTGAGGGGAGACACAAGTTCAGACACGCGCCACCGCCGAACCGTTTGCGGGGTCAGACACGGGGTCAGACCCGGGGTCAGACACGGGGTCAGACCCGGGGTCAGACCCCGGTTACCGAGATCTCGGGTAAGGGGGTTACCAGCTGATCGAGATCGAGAAGCCGCCGCGGCGGTTGGGCAGGAACGACAGTTGGCGGGGGAGCGGGACGTTGACCCACCGTTCGGTCTTTACGCGGGAGCCGATGTACGCGCCGATACCCGCTCCGATCCCCATGCCCAGCGCGCCGGTGAGAATTCGGCTGTACTCTTTCGAGGAATCGGAGGGTGAAAAGGCCGCAGCAAACAGGATACCGGCTCCGAGCCCGACGCCGCCCCCGATCAGTGCGCCTCGACCGATGGGACGCTTGTCGTAGCCGGTCTCGCCGGCCGTGGTCTCGAGTCTTTCGATCTGCGCCAGGCTGAACGTCCAGACGCCGCGTCCGCGACCCTCTTCAATGAAGACGAGTGTGTCGCCACGCTGTTCGAGGAAGTTGGCGACCAGCGGGGCGACCAGCTGCGGCGTCTTTACCCGAACGCGCGACCCGGACGTTATGGGAACGGACGAGCTGGTCGGACGCTGAGCTTCGGCGGCAGACGAGGCTGCGAGACCGAGCAGCAGGAACAGGAATTTCAGGCGCAAAGGGATGTGCTCCAGGCAGTTGGCACGTTCGGAACGTCGCGGCTTGCGTCAATAATAGAATAGTCGCCTCCGAAACCGGGCGTTCCGGGATGGGTCCATTCCCTAGAGGACGGTTGCGAGGGGCGTCGAGTAAACTCTGCCCTTTCCCAAGCATTTAACTTGTGAGCTCAGCCAGATCCTCGAACCGCAGCGTCATGTCTCAATCCACATCTATAGTTGCCGTGTCGCCGGACCCCTTCACGGACCTCCCGTTCAAGGCCGCGCCACGGGCCGGTTCACTGAAGGGGTCCGAGATCCTCCGGATTGCTACTGAAATCCGGGCTCGGCTCGCAGCGGGCGAGAAGATCTGCAACCTCACCGTTGGCGACTTCGATCCCCGCCAATTCCGGGTTCCCCGAATTCTCGAAGAGGGAACGATCGAGGCGCTGAAGAAAGGTGAGACCAACTATCCGCCGGGCGTCGGCATGCCGGTGCTCCGGGAATCAGTGCGCCGTTTCTACGAGAACTCGCTGAACCTGTCCTATCCGCTGGAGAGCATCCTGGTGACGACGGGGTCGCGTCCTGGCGTGTATGGGACCTACCTGACGCTGGTTGGCGAGGGAGAGCGGGTCATCTACGGCGTACCGTCCTGGAACAACAACTACTACTCGCACATGGTGGGTGCCGAGGCGGTCGAGCTGGAGTGCGGCGCCGCCGCGTCGTTCCTGCCCACGCGCGAGTCGCTGGAGCCGGTCATCCGCGGGGCGCGCCTGATCGCATTGAATTCGCCGCTCAACCCGACGGGCACCGCGTTCACAGCCGAGTCGTTAGGCGCAATTTGTGACCTGGTGCTGGAGGAGAATGCTCGGCGCAGCGCGGCGGAGGGTCCGCTGTACGTGCTCTACGACCACGTCTACTGGCAGCTGACGTTCGGCGACGTCGAGCACGTGAATCCCGTGTCGCTGCGTCCGGAGATGGCGGCGTACACGATCCTGATCGACGGCATCTCGAAGGCCTTTGCGGCGACGGGGATGCGGGTGGGTTGGGTCCTTGGCCCGGCGCCGGCGATCAAGGTCATGGAGAACATTCTGACGCATGTGGGAACGTGGGCGCCGCGCGCCGAACAGATCGCGACGGCGCAGCTTCTGGATGCGCCTGACGAGATCGCGTCGTTCCGCGCGTCGCTCGTGGCCGGCGTGCAGGAACGGTTGCAGTTGCTGTACGGGGCAATCCAGGAGTTCAAGGCGGCGGGGCATGCGGTGGACGCCGCAGAACCGATGGGGGCGATCTACCTGAGCGCGAGATTCGACCTCCGGGGGCGGATTGCCCGCAACGGAAACAGACTGGAATCGCACGACGACGTCCGGCGGTGGTTGCTCGAGGAAGCCGGCATGGCGGTAGTCCCGTTCGACGCGTTCGGGTCGTCGACCGACGAGGGGTGGTTCCGACTCTCTGTCGGCGCCGTGTCCGTGGCGGATATTCAGGGCGCGCTTCCGCGCCTCCGCGCCGGACTCGAATCACTCAAGTAGGGAGCCAATTCATATGAAGGGACGTTTCCTGTGTGCGTCGTCGTTCATGCTGGCGATGGCGTTGCCGGCCGGGGCGCAGGGCACGATCGCGCCCGTTGATCAACAGGTTGCGGCGGCAATCCTGCCGCTGCCGGCCGAATATCGCGCAACGGCAACGGTGCTCGGGTATGCGGCCGACGGCAAGCTGACGACGCTCAGAAAAGGCACCGGTCCGATGACATGCCTTGCCGATGACCCGAAGATTCAGGCGTTCCACGTCGCGTGTTATCACGATGCGATGGAGCCGTTCATGGCTCGTGGTCGCGACCTCCGTCAGAGTGGTGTCAATGGCCCGCAAGTCGACACCGTGCGTTTCCGCGAGGCGAAGGCCGGTACGCTGAAGGTTCCGACGAATCCTTCGAGCCTGTATTCGCTGACTGGCGGGACGGGATTCGATCCCAAGACCGGAACGGCGCCGGGCGCTCGCTGGCTGTATGTGGTCTACATCCCGTATGCGACGTCGGCTACGACGGGACTGAGCGACAAGCCTCAGGACAGCGCGCCGTGGATCATGTTCGCGGGGACGCCGAAGGCGCACATCATGTTCACTCCGCGTATGTAACGATTTGTGGGAAGGCGACGGATGAAGAGGCCCGAGCGACGACACATGTGTCCGCTCGGGCCTCTTTGTCGTTGACGATTCCGCTACCTCGCCGAGTCCTTGTTACACAGGCGTGGAGCAACTACTCGCACCCGTCGTTCAGCTCATGACAGCTACGGAGGCGGTATGAAGGGGATGCCGGTGGTTGGGTTGTTCGCCGTCGTTGTCGCCGGCGTGACGTTGGGCAGTGAGCCAAAACGGCATGTCGTTGCGTTGCACCGCGTCGCCGAGCAGGTGAGGTTGCGCGCTCACTTCGACTCGGTGCTCGACGAATTGCGCGCACGTGATGTCAGTCGCCTGACGACTGACCAGCGAGTGGCACGGGAGGAGTTGACGACCTGGCTCGCCGAGTATCGCGATGCAGGCGAGTTCCCGCTGAACGATCGCTTCTCCGACAGCCGCACGCCGATCTTCCGCGATGCGCACGGCGTGGCCTGCGCGATGGCGTACCTCATCGAGCGATCGGGCCGAGGGGATATCGTCGATCGTGTTGAGCGCGCAAAGAACCTCGCCCACATCAGCGAACTCGCGGAAGATCCGGCGTTGACGGCGTGGCTCGACAGTGTGGGGTTGGGCCTGGAGGAAGCGTCTCGCGTTCAGCCTTCGTATGCGCCGAGGCCCGACGAGATCGTCGACAAGAGTTATGCGCGATCGTCGCTGCTGTGGAGCGGCGCTTCGGTTGCCACGACGACCTGGAACATCGCGCGCCCGGGCAATGGAGCCGGAATGTTGGGAGTGTTCGTCGGGCTGGTCACGGTGTTTTACAGCGGGATCGGGTCGGAACTGTCGAGCAATGAGCGCCACGACAAGGGCATTGATACGATCAATCGAGTGACTGGTGCGTCGGCCATCGTTGCCGGTTTGTGGGCCTTCACCAGAAAGGACAAGCCGACAAAAGCCGTAAGTCGTTCACGCGTCGAAGTCGCTCCAATTATCGGCGTCCCATTTGGATCGCAACATTTCACGCTCGGCCTGACAGCGAGGTACTGAAGCTGACAGGCTTCTGGAGGTGGATGCCACAATCCTTTGATTAATAACGACATACCCAGCTAGAGCCCGGGACAGACCGTAGTCGGCTGTTGCTGATGCTGTCGCTATAATAGCGCAGTGATGCGCGAGACTTGCGGCGTGGCGCCCAAGTATCTACCATTCTATCCGGATTGACGGATATGACTGCCACCGCCCAAGTTCACGACCGACTCGCTACGCTCGCCGACCCCACCCGGGGCCGCATCCTTCTCGTGCTCGAACAGCACGAACTGACCGTCGGTGAGCTCTGTTCGGTCCTGTCGCTACCTCAATCCACGGTGAGCAGGCACCTCAAGGTCCTCGCCGACGACAACTGGGTCACCACCCGGCAGGAAGGAACGAGCCGGTTCTACGCTCGCAGCGCGGCGCTCGACCCGGGGGCTGACCGGCTCTGGACCGTGGTCGCCGAGGACCTGCGGGGAGGTGTTCATCATGATCGCGACCTGGCCAAGCTGGGCGAAGTAGTCGCCCAACGCCGCGTCCGATCGCGCGAGTTTTTCGCGGGCGCGAGCGGCTCGTGGGATGAACTCCGGCAGGAAATGTTCGGTGGCGCGGTCGGGGGCGGGGCGTTGTTAGGCCTCCTCGATGAGCAATGGGTGGTCGGTGATCTCGGATGCGGCGGTGGACACCTGGCTGCCCTGATCGCGCCCTTCGTCGGCAAGGTGATCGGGGTCGATGCGTCGCCCGGGATGCTGGAGCGCGCTCGGATCCGCCTGGCGAG
>CBIHMX010000256.1:0-4706 GCA_966211115.1 uncultured Gemmatimonadaceae bacterium
TGCTCGATACGCTAGGCATC
The DNA here is from genome assembly GCA_966211115.1 of uncultured Gemmatimonadaceae bacterium. Lineage (GTDB taxonomy): Bacteria > Gemmatimonadota > Gemmatimonadetes > Gemmatimonadales > Gemmatimonadaceae > JABWBJ01. Next base: position 21 of record CBIHMX010000256.1, read on the forward strand.
GAGCGGTGCGTGCTGGTGGGCCAGTCGATCGGCGGCGCGGTGGCCATGGATGCCGCATCTCACCTGCGCGGTCGCATATCGGCGCTGGTGCTGCTGGCTCCCATCGGCTTCACGGACTTGCGGCGCATAACGGTCGCCCGCGCCCTCGGCATTCGCTGGTGGCATCCGGCGGCGCGGCGCTGCTGCAGTCCGTGCGCGAGTTCGATTTCTCGCCGCGCGATCCGAGGACCGAGATCCTCTCTCATTGCCGGGTCGTGATCCGCTTTGGCGAACTCGATCGGCTGATTCCTCACGACGTCGCAACGGCACACGCCAGCCGCTTCCGTCACGCCGACGTGGCGGTGCTGAAAGGCGTGGGCCACGTGCCGGCAGAAGAAGTGCCTGACGAGATCATCGAATTGATCGTGAACGTCGAGGCGGAAGGTTGAAGGCGGAGGGTTGAAACGCGAGCGGCAAGCCGTTCCACCTTCCGCCTTTACCTGGCTTTACCGCACGATTTTCGACACCTCGAGTGTCGTCGACGGTCCGAGTGCCAGCGCCTCGATGGGCGCCTTAATTTTTGCGAGGTCACCGACGACGACGACGTGGGCGCGGTCGGGAGTAAGGTATTGACGTGCGACGCGCTGGACGTCGGCGGCGGTAACGGCACGGACGCGCGCCGCGAGGCGTGGCAATTCCTCCAGCGTGAGGCCGTACCCCGCCAGCTGTGACATCTGCGATGCCACCTGTGACGTCGACTCGAGCGTACCAGGCAGCCCGAGCTCGACGTAGTTCTTTGCCGTGCTCAGCTCCTCGCTGGTGACCGGGGTGTCCCGCATGCCGCGGATTTCCTTGAAGATCTCGATCAGCGAGCTGTCGGTGACGTTGGTGCGCACCGACGACGAAGCCAGAAACGGCCCAGGCACGACGCGGAACGTGAAGCCGGAGCTCGCGCCGTAACTGTAGCCCTTGGCCTCGCGGAGGTTCATGTTGAGTCGCGACGTGAAGGAACCGCCGAGTAGCGTGTTCATGACCGCCAGCGCCGCGTAGTCCGGCGACCTGCGCTCGACGCCCGGCCAGCCGATGAAGATCACGCTCTGTGCGGCTTCGGGCTTGTCGACCAGCCAGACGCGCGTCGAGGCCGGGTGAGGCGCGGCGGCCGGCGCGTCGGCGATGGCGATCGCCGTCCCGTTAGGCCGCCACGACCCGAAATGCCTGGCCAGCAACGCGCGCATGTCTCCCTCGCGGACAGCGCCGACGACGTACAGGGTCGCGCGGTCCGGTCGCATTGCTCCCTCGTAGAAACGGCGGACCAGCGACGAGTCGTACGTTGCCACGGTGGCGCTGTCACCAATGGCGTTCCGCGAATACGGATGCTCCGCCGGGAACACGGCCTGGTTGAAGGCGAGTCCAGCCAGTGTGCCGGGTTGGTCGCGAGAGCTCAGCAGGGCCGTGAGCCGGAGGTCACGCTGCCGCCTGACATCGTCGGCGCGGAAGGTCGGGCGCAGCGCCACGTCGGCCATCAGCGCCATCGCCGCGGGGAGCGAGCGCACCGGGACCTTGAGGCCGACCGTGAAGCGATCCCAGTCGGCCGACGTCCCCAGGTTGGCGCCCAGGTAGGCCAGTTCACTCTGCAGGGCGAGGGCGTCGCGGGTTCCGGCTCCTTCGTCGAGCATTCCGGCCATGAAGGTCGCAATCCCCGGTGTCCCGGCATCGAGCCGCGAGCCACCAGCCACGCTGAGGGTCACCTGCACGAGTGGCAGTTCGTTCTGCTCCACCAGTTTCACCTGGATCCCGTTAGGCAGCGCGAAGGAGCGGACGGCGGGGACGCGCAGGGGCAGTGCCGCCGGGGTCTCCGGCGGCGACGGGTTCGGCGACTTCTGCGCGATGGCGATCGCGGGCGCCAACAGGATCAGGACAGCCAGATCAGACGGTCTCATTGGATGATCACCTTCTTCGCCGCGAGTTCGAGCTTGCCCGTCGGAACGATGCTGAGCATCACCCTGGGCCCGCGCAGGTACGTATCGATGACGCGCTTGATGTCGTCGGCGGTGACGGCGCGTAGCGCGTCCAGGTCCTTCTGGAAATAGTCCGGCGTGCCGTTGAAGTAGGCATAGCTGTTCAGCCGGTCCGCCTTGGCGTCGACGAACTCGAGGCTGTTGAGGAACGAGGACTCGCGCGCGTTCTTTGCCTGGTCGAGCTCGCGCGCGCTCGGCCCCTCGGTCGCGAGGCGATTCAGCTCGCGATCGATGGCGACCTTGAGCGAATCGAGTCCCTGTCCAGGTCGCGCCGTGGCAACGATCGAGTAGTCGCCATCGAGCCGCTTGACGTCGCTGAATGCCGAGACCGAGCTGGCGATCTCGCGCTGGTACACGAGGTTGTTGGTGAGTCGGCTGTTTCGCGCGCCGGACAGCAGGTAGGAGAGGATATTGAGTGGCGCCGCGTCCTTGTGTGTGTTGTTGACCGTGTGCCAGCCCAGGTACAGGCGCGGTAGCTGCACGCGATCTTCAGCCACGATGGCCGTATCGCGAACCGTGAATGGCGCGGGCGTGTTGCGCTCGATCGCCGGACCGCGCGGGATGTCGCCGAAATATTTCCGGACCAGCCGCCGGACCGAGTCGGTGTTGACGGCGCCGGCGATGACGATCGCCGCATTGTTAGGCGCGTAGTACTGACGGAAGAAATCCTTCACGTCCTCGAGCGACGCCGCCGAAAGGTCGGCCATCGACCCGATGACGGGCCACGAGTAGGGATGACCCTTGGGATAGAGGGCCGGCGGCAGGATGTCGGCGGCCTTGCCGTACGGCTGGTTCTCGTAACTCTGGCGCCGTTCGTTCTTCACGATGTCGCGCTGGGCATCGACCTTGGCGCTGTCCATCGTCGGCAGCATCCACCCCATGCGATCGGCCTCGAGCCAGAGCACCATCTCGAGACCGTTGGCGGCGCCGTCCTGGATGTAATTCGTGCGGTCTTCGGTGGTGGACCCGTTGGCTCCCATGCCGAAGGGCTCGAGCAGCTTGTCGAACTGGGGATAGGGCGCGTTTTCCGAACCCATGAACATCAGGTGCTCGAACAAATGAGCGAAACCGGTGCGGCCGACCTTTTCGTCGCCGGAGCCGACGCGGTACCAGATGTTGGTGGCTACGCGAGGAACGGAATGATCCTCGTGGATGATCAGCGTGAGGCCATTGGGGAGCGTGTCGACGGTGGCCGGCACGCTCAAGCGCGCGGATTGGGCGCCTGCCACGAGGGGCGCGGCCAGGGCGAACAACAGGATTCTGAGGCGCATGGATTTACGGTGACGCTGGTGAAAAAACGGCGGTCGAAGTAACGACACATCAAAAGATGGGCGGGTTGCAGGGCTCCCGTCGATGCATCGGGATGGTACGCAGAGGCTGGTGCCGGAGTGGAGATCGTTCGGGACAGCACGTGCCGGGCCGAGCCGACAGTGATTAGCTTCAGTCGCGACGTGAAACCCCGAAAAACACGTAGTAAACGCAAAGAGCCGGATGGAGCCGCCGCCAGCGCTCCAATCCAGCCGATCTCCCCATTCGACGAACTCGGGCTGTCGCCGGTGCTCCTGCAGGCCCTGACGGATGCGGGATACACGGAGCCCACGCCCATTCAGCTCGCGGCGATCCCGCTGGTCATGAGCGGACGCGACATCATCGGACTGGCGCAGACGGGCACGGGCAAGACCGCGGCGTTTACGCTTCCTGTGGCCGATCGCCTGTTGTCCGGGCCGCACCGCCTGCGTGGTCTCGTGCTCACTCCGACACGGGAGCTGTGCCAACAGGTCGAGAAGAGTTTCAGGAAATACGCGCAGCACACGTCTCTGGTCGTGACGTCGATCTATGGTGGCGTCGGCATGGAGCCGCAGGAGCGGGCACTGAAGACTGGCGTCGACGTGATCGTCGCCACGCCCGGCCGGCTGATCGATCATCTCGAGCGCGGGAACGTGTCGTTCGATGATCTCGAGGTGCTGGTCCTCGACGAAGCGGACCGGATGCTCGACATGGGCTTTGCGCCGCAAATCAACCGATTGGTGTCGGCAATGCCAGCGTACCGGCAGACGTTGCTGTTCAGCGCGACGATGCCGCCCGAGGTCGAAGTCCTGGCCAGGAAGTACCTGCGCCGTCCGCACGTGGTGGAAGTCTCGCGTCGCGCGTCGGTCGCGACGACGGTGACGCATGCGGTCTATCCGGTACCGCGCAGCCGGAAATCAGCGCTGCTGGTCGAGTTGTTGAAGGCGGAAGCGATGGACTCGGTGCTGGTGTTCACGCGAATGAAGGTTGGCGCCGACCGCGTGGTCCGCGACCTCGAACACGCCGGCATCAGCGCCTCGGCGATGCATGCGGACAAGCGTCAGGCACAGCGGGACCAGGCGCTGTCTGATTTTCGTGAAGGGAAGATCCGCGTCCTGGTGGCGACCGACATTGCCCAGCGCGGGCTCGACATCAGCGGCATCTCACACGTCATCAACTACGACGTGCCGGCGCAGGTGGAGGACTATGTGCACCGCATCGGTCGCACGGGCCGCGCGGCGCAGACGGGTGACGCTTACACGTTCATGGCGCCTGACGAGATTGCGATGGTGCGGATGATCGAACGGGTGATCGGGCAGGAAATTGAGAGAATATCGGTGCGGGGGTTTGACTTTGGGTCGACTGCCTGAAGGGGCGCGAACTGCTGAACGGGGCGAACTGC
>CBIHMX010000257.1:0-4702 GCA_966211115.1 uncultured Gemmatimonadaceae bacterium
ATTCCCGATTCCCGATTCCCGATTCCCGATTCCCGATTCCCGATTCCCGATTCCCGACCATGCTCCCCCTTCGCGCCGCGATCAAGTCGCTGAGAGGCAATCCGGGATTCGCCACGGTCTCGATCCTGTCCCTGGCGCTCGCGTTAGGTCTCGTTGCCGCGGTGTTTGGGGTCGTCGACGCGCTCCGGAATCCGGTCACAGCAACATTCGAACCGGAACGGCTCTTCCACGTCAGGATGAAAGGCGAGGGCGCCGCCGGGCGAATTACCGCCGCTCACCACATGGAAGCCCTTGAGCGAAATGTTCGCTCCAGTGAAAGCATCGCCTACCAGAGCTTTGCACGCGGCGACGAACTCATGTCGCGAGGTGTTCGTCTCACCGCGAGCGGGGAATTGGTCAGCGGAAACTACTTCAGCGTGCTGGGAGTCAGGCCGGTCGCCGGTCGCCTGTTCAGTCCAACGCTTGCCGACGAAGACGCCGCTGGCAGTGTCGTCATCTCCGAGCGAGTCTGGCGGTCGCTATTCGACGCCGAGCCACGGCTCGACCGGATCGCGGTCACGATTCAGGGTGAGACGGAGGGCCGGAGGGTTCAGGTCATCGGTGTCGTGCCTGACGCATTTTCGGCGGAAACACATGCCAACTACTGGCTGGCGCTGCCTTCCAACCTGAAAGCTCGCTTCGCGACCGAACGATACCTGCAGGTCGTGGTGCGGCTGCGTCGGGGCGCGACGATCGAATCGCTCAACGCGGACTTCAAGTCCGTCACGGATTACCTCACGAGGGTGCACGGCCAGGGTCGCATTGGATTCGTGTACACCGCCCTACCGATGACGCGCGACCCGCTGCGTATCGACGAAATGATCTGGCTGCTCGTCGGCGCGGCGATCGCGGTCCTGGTCGTTGCCTGCTCCAACCTGGCCAACCTGGTGCTTGCGCGAGGACTCGCGCGGCAACGCGACATGGCCGTCCGGCTTTCACTGGGCGCGCGGCGGCGGGACATCGTGAACAGTGTGCTCGCCGAATGCCTCGTCGTTGCGCTCGCCGGTGCGGCATTGGGCATCCTCGCGAGCACGTGGGGCTGGTCCCTCGTTCGCGGAACCTTCCCGGAACACATCCCGACCGGCGGATTTGCGGTCGAGATGAACTGGCGCGTGGTGGCGATGTCGTCAGGCGCAGCCGCGATCTCGGCCCTGCTGTTCGGATTGCTGCCGGCATTGCGTTTGTCGGACGTGAAGCTGGCTGCGCACCTGAAGGAGAACTCCGGCGCCAACACGGCACGCCGTCGCACTCGCTTTCCGGTGCTGGTGATCGGCCAGGTGGCACTATCACTGGCAATGCTCACCGGCGTCGCGCTGCTGCTTCGTGCGTCTCAGCAGGTCAGTTCCTTCCGGTTCGGGTTTGATCCCGCGAGGCTTCTGGCGGTGAATGTTGGAGTTCGAAGCCCGACGGACACCAGCGAGGCATCGCGGCTCGCCATGTACGCGGCAACCGAGACACGGCTGCGCGTCTACCCGGAGACGGAATCGGTTGCGTGGGAGTCAGGCGTCAGCATCATGCGTGCGCCCGTGTTCACCGGGTTACGCGCTGACGGGTCCACACGTGAGCTGCCAAAGAAGGCCTATGCGTACGTCAGTCCGAACTACTTGAGAACCATCGGTATTCCGGTCATTCGAGGGCGCGATTTCGAGGACCGCGATGCGTTCAGCGAAGGCGTCCTGGTCATCGATTCGGTGACCGCGCTGAAGATCTGGGGAAGCGAGGATCCGATAGGAAAGCTCGCGAAGTTCGGGTTCACGGATCGCATCCAGCCCTGGTTCCGGGTCATCGGCGTCACCGGCTCCATCCGCAATGAGCTCCCGACCGGGGAAGGCGCACCACCGACCCCCAAGGTTTACATGGTAGGCAAGACGGCGTACCGCTCGCCGGTCGAAGCAGGCGTTCGTCCGCTGATCTCTGGTGTTCCGACGCGACAGTTCATCGTGCGCGCGAAGAAGGGTGATATCGCGCAGTTGCGAGCACGGATCCCCGGCGACCTTCGCGCCGTGCTCCCGCCCCGTGGCGCCGTCACCATCTTCGGATTCGACGACCAGCGACAGGACCTGATCAGGAAACAGCGCTTGCTGGCAACGGTCTTCGGCGCGTTCGGGATACTGGCGCTGTCGTTATGCGCGGTCGGGCTGTACAGCGTGCTCTCGTACACTGTCACCCAACGCATGCGCGAACACGGTATTCGGGTGGCGCTTGGCGCCACCAGTCGACAGATCTTTGCCGACGTCCTGCACGACGGGGCGATACTGGTGATCGCCGGCACCGCCGTCGGTGGGTTTGTCACGCTCTGGACCAACAAGTTTGTCGATCCCTACATCGGCATGATGTACCACATCGATGTCTGGGCACTGGTCGCAGCCGAGGCGGTGCTCATCGGCGTTGCACTGCTCGCAATGCTTCGGCCGGCGTTGCGAGCGACCCGGACCGACCCCGTCGAGGTCCTTCGCTCCGCCTAGCTACCGGTAAAGGGATGGTCGTAAATTTGCCACGCGACCCCACCCCGGATACCCGTTGGCCGTCATCGACCGCGACATGAAGGAGCTGTACTACATCCCGCTCGTTGGACAGTTCGTGAAGCGCGCGATCACGACTCAACCGTTCAATTCCGGGAACCCGGTCCCCTTGCGCCGGACCTTCCCCGTAGCGGCACCGGTCACGCCCCGAGCCTCCGACGTGCTGCGGGATGGTCGAGTGCTGGGTGTCGTGGCACAGTCGTCCACCGACCCGCAACGCACGACCGGCGTCATTCCGATGAGCGTCACGACGGCAGCGGTCATCGTCGTGCTGAACTGGTTCGACGACCTGAAGGCGAAAGTGAAGCCGCATTGATGCCTGACGATTGAATGGAGTACTGATGACGACTCGCCGTGACCTCCTCAAGTCCGCCGCCGCGGCCAGCGCCGGTCTCGCGCTCACCCATCTTGGCGTCGACGAAGCCACCGCCGGAACGATGCTCGAGTCAGGATTCACGACTCACGCTTCACTTGCCGACACGATGGCCGGCGTCCCGTTCGAGCAACGCGACACCGTTCGCATCGGCATCGTCGGGACCGGCCTGCGTGGACGGAGCCTGCTGAACGAATGGCTGGGCGTCGACAATGTCCGCATCACCGCGCTCTGCGACATCGTTCCGGCAAAGGTCGAACAGGCGAAGCAGATGATGAAACGCGCCGGTCACAACTACGAGCCGGCCGTGTTCACCAGCGGCGATCGCGCGTTCGAGGAACTCGTCAGGCGGGACGACATCGACCTCGTCTACACCGCCACACCCTGGCCCCTCCATGTTCCCGTGTGCCTGGCGGCCATGAGTGCCGGGAAGCACGCCGCGACCGAAGTCCCGGCTGCCTACACCATCGACGATTGCTGGAAGCTCGTCGACACCTCGGAACGAACGCGGCGGCACTGCATGCTGCTCGAGAACTGCAACTATGGTTACAACGAGCTGCTCGTCCTGCAGATGGTGCGCGCCGGCCTGTTCGGCGAGATCAAGGCCGGCGGCGCGGCCTACAACCACGACCTGCGTTCCATCCTCTGGGAAACGAAGGACGAAGGGCTCTGGCGCCGCGATGCGCACACGAAGCGGAACGGCAACCTGTACCCGACGCACGGCCTCGGCCCGGTCGCCCTCTATATGGACGTGAACCGGGGCGACCGGTTCGACTTCCTCGTCTCGATGAGCACGGAGGAATTCGGCCTGAGCGAATGGCGTGAGGCCCACGAGCCGAAGGAGTCACCGCGCTGGCGCGAGCAGTACGTGAATGGTGACTTGAATCGATCGCTCATTCGGACGGCAAAGGGCCGCGTCATCCTGCTGGAGCACGACGTTACCAGCCCGCGCCCCTACAGCCGGATCAACAGCGTGCAGGGGACGAAGGGCATTTTCGAGGACTACCCGCCACGGATCTATTTCGACAGCCCGCAGCCCAACCATCGCTGGACGGCAATCGACGAATACCGCGCCGAGCACGAACATCCGCTCTGGCGCACGTTAGGCGACAAGGCACGCAGCGGAGGGCACGGCGGCATGGATTACGTGATGGCGTGGCGCCTGGTGCAGTGCATGCGGGAGGGACTGCCGCCCGACATGGACGTGTACGATGCCGCCGCCTGGAGCGCACCGGGTCCCCTCTCCGAGCGTTCGGTTGCAAATCGCGGAAGGTCGGTTGATTTTCCGGACTTCACGCGGGGAAAGTGGCGTGATTCACGACGAACCCTCTGATCCCGATTGCAGATGAAGGAGTGTCCACGATGCCGCGGCAGGATGTCCGAAGGATTTGTCCTCGACCGCGGCGACGCCAACGCGCAGATGCAGCAGAAGTGGGTCGAGGGCGAACCGGTCAAGAGCTTCTGGCTCGGCCTCAAGACGAGAGGGCGCGAGGCGTACCAGGTCATTACCTATCGCTGCGATCGGTGCGGATACCTGGAATCGTACGCCAACGCCGTGGTCGAATGACGACTGGTCATGAAGAAGGGTTCTGAAGACAACCCGATCTTCTTCAAGGGCCCGGCGGACTATCGCAAGTGGCTGGAGAAGAACTTTGGCAATCGAAATGTTCGCAGACACAAAGTGTCGAAGTTCATATCCGACATCAAGACAGGTAGGTTTAAGGTAACGCATCAAGGGATTGCATTCAATTGCAATGGTGATCTGAAG
>CBIHMX010000258.1:0-4687 GCA_966211115.1 uncultured Gemmatimonadaceae bacterium
GCGGTGAACGGCAACCATAAACCATCGCACTCAGGCCTGGCGATGGTTCGTTAGGCGTCTGGTTCTCTCCTTCGGGGTGAACCCGTCTTGAATCTGGGGCCGGTATCGTAAGAGGCAGGACTGGTTGCGGGTCACTGGCCCTCCCCATCCCCGGCCCCGCAGGTACTTTTTGCGCGTCCGTACAGCCACCGGAATCCTGCGCGACGCGCATCGCGCGTCCCCGGAAACGACCGGCACCCACACCAGACGCTGCAGAGCGAGACCGTCATGACCCGACTGCGCCACGCCATTTTCCAGCTGCTTCCGTTGTTGCTCTTCACCGCGCCATGGGCCGGTGCGCAGAGAGCCGCAACGACGCAATCTGCCACCTCACCGTTTGACCACCTGCGCTTCCGCAACATCGGGCCGGCGACGATGGGCGGTCGCATCGACGACTTTGCAGTTCTCGAGAGCAACCCAGCCGTCTTCTATGTGGCCACGGCCACCGGCGGGCTCTGGAAAACGATGAACGCCGGCACGACCTGGGAGGCCCTGTTCTCCAGGGAAGACGTCGTCTCGATTGGCGACGTGGCTATTGCGCCGAACGACGCGAACACCGTCTGGGTTGGATCGGGCGAGAACAACAATCGCCAGAGCGGCTCGTGGGGGAACGGAGTCTACAAGTCGACCGATGGTGGACACACGTGGAAGCACATGGGATTGAGCGAGTCGCGGCACATTGGCCGTATCATCGTCGATCCCGTCGATCATGATGTGGTCTATGTAGCGGCACTTGGTCGCCTCTGGGGACCCAATCGCGAGCGCGGCATCTACAAGACAACGGACGGCGGTGTCACCTGGGCGCCGGTGCTGCAGGTGGACGAGAACACCGGTGCGACCGAACTCGTGATGGACCCGTCGAACAACAAGGTCCTCTATGCCGCGACGTACCAGCGGCGGCGCACGAGCTTTGGCTTCAACGGCGGCGGACCGGGCAGCGCGATCTGGAAGTCATCGGACGCGGGGCGCACCTGGACCAAGCTGACGAATGGCGTTCCGGCGGGTGACCTGGGGCGCATCGGGCTCGACGTCTATCGGAAGAATCCCAACGTGCTGTACGCGCGCATCCAGCACGAATCCGAGACAGGCTTGTACAGGTCTGATGATGCCGGCGCCAGCTGGTCGAAAGTCAGCGACTTCAACCCGCGGCCGATGTATTTCAGCCAGGTACGCATCGACCCCACCGATGACCATCGCATCTACGTACTCGGCGTCGAGATCTTCACGTCGGACGACGGCGGGCGCACGTTCGTCCCCAACTACGTCCCGCATTCCGATCACCACGCCCTCTGGATCGATCCGGCGAATCCCAACCACGTGATCACCGGGTGCGATGGCGGCGTGAACGTCACCTGGGATCGCGGAAAAAACTGGGACTTCATCGACAACATCGACATCGGCCAGTTCTACCATGTCAGTTTCGACCTCGACACGCCGTACAACGTCATGGGCGGCCTGCAGGACAACGCGTCGTGGCATGGGCCAAGCGCGGTGCGCGCGGACATCGGGATCGGGAATTTCGACTGGTTGAACATCGGCAGCGGCGACGGCTTCGTCACGCTCGCGGACCCAACCAGCTCGAGGACGCTCTACAGCGAGTCGCAGAACGGCAACATGATGCGCGTGGATCGCCTCTCGCAGGAGCGGAAGAGCATTCGTCCGCAGCCCATGCGAGGCGAAGCGCCGTATCGCTGGTACTGGGATACGCCGATGCAGCTTTCGCCGCACAACCCGAACACACTGTTTGTCGCGGCCAACAAGGTGTTCCGGTCGACGGATCGCGGCGACACGTGGCAGGTGATCAGCCCCGATCTCACGGCGCAGATCAATCGCGACACCATGGCCATCATGGGCGTGCTCGGCCGCGACATCTCCATCGCGCGCCACGACGGCGTAGGGACATACGGCACGCTCGTCGCCTTTGTCGAATCCGCCAAGCGCGCGGGCCTGTTCTACACCGGCGCCGATGACGGTACGGTGTACGTTTCCCGTGACAATGGCGCCAACTGGACCAATATCACGGCGCGGTTCCCCGGGCTGCCGAAACTGGCGATGGTCGCGCGCATCGCGCCGTCGTCGCACGTCGAAGGGACGGTCTACGCCGCATTCGACAACCACGCGCTCGACGACAACACTCCGTACGTCTACGCCAGCACCGATTACGGAATGACGTGGCGCGCCATCACCACCGGCATTCCGGCCGGACAGGCGGTGCGTACGATCACCGAAGACCTGCGCAACCCCAACGTGCTCTACGTTGGCACGGAGTTCGGCTTGTTCGTCTCGCTCAACAAGGGTGCGCAGTGGATGCGGGTGAAAGCAAACCTGCCCACCGTGCCGATCGCCGAGATCACGCTGCACCCGCGGGACAACGACATGATCCTGGCCACCCACGGCAGGAGCATCTGGATCCTGGACGACATGTCACCATTCCAGCAGGCGTCGGCCGCGATGGCCAACGCGACGCATCTGTTCGACATGCGGGGAGCCGCCTCGTACAACCTGGGATCATTCCGCCCGGCGTTTGGCAGTCCGGGGGATCGCCGCTTCTGGGGGAAGAACCCCGAACAAGGCGCGGCAGTGACGTATTATCTCCGCACACCGGCACGATCCGTGACCGCGCGTATCAGCGACGGCACCGGAGCCGTGGTTCGCGAACTCGGGGCAGACCTCTTCGCTGATGAACTCTCCAGCGGGATTCACCGGGTCCAGTGGGACCTGCGCCACCAGGCACTGCCCGATTCGGTCGCGCCGTCAGGCGGACGCAGCGGCGGGGGTGGACCGGTCGTTCGACCCGGCGACTATCGGGTGACGCTCACCGTCGACGGTCGCGAGGCAGGAACGAAAACCGTCAGGGTGTCCGGCGATCCATTGTCGGTGATCTCCGACGCGGATCGGGCACTGTGGCATGACGTCTCCCTGGCCGTTCACCAGTTGCAGGGAATCGCTGGCGAAGCGGCGCTGCGCATCGGTGCGCTGAGTGCTCACCTGCGGGCTGTCCAGGCGTTGGTGTCGCGGTCGCCGAACCCGCCGGCGGCGCTCAGCGCCTCGGTCGAGTCGCTCGGTCGTGAACTGGCGACGCTGCGGCGGCAGTTCGGGGTAGCGGCGCCGGGTGAACCGGCGCCTTCCGGTCGCGGCGGCGGTGGCGGTGGCGGTGGCGCGCCGGTGCCTAACCAGTTGGGTAGCGTGAAAGGCCAGCTCATGGCCTCGACCTCACGACCGACCGAGGCTCAGCTACGCCTGGCCCGCGATGCACGCCAGGACCTGGTTGCCGCGGTCGAGTCGATCAACCGGATCATCGCCACCACGTTGCCGGCCGTCTATCAGGCGCTCGGCCAGCCGCAGCTTCAACCGGCCGTGGCACCGATGGCGGCCGTGACCGTTCGACTGCCGTGATTCAGTTGTCGTCCTGATCTCCTGCACAAACCGCTCGGCGCCTAACACGGCGGCGAGTTCCGGCTTCAGGACCTTGAGCGCGACCTTGCGATCGTGCTTCAGGTCCTGGGCCAGGTAGACTGTCGCCATCCCCTGCCCAAGCTCGCGCTCGATGCGGTCCCGCTCGGACAGAGCCGCTGCCAGCTGAGACGAGACGTTGTTTATTGCCGTCGCACAGGGCCGAGATATTCGTCGAGCCACTTCAGCGACTCGGCCATCATCTCGGTGCGAGGAAGAAAATGCCCGCCGTCAAAGAGGATCTGCTTCTTGTGCTCGGCGGGCGTTCCGAGCAGTCGCATGAACGGCTTTTGTGAAGTCTCGAGCGGGAAGACGCTGTCGAACCGGCCGCTGAGCACGAGAACGGGAATGTTGATGCGTGGGAGGAAGTTCACCGCATCCTCCTCCGGTCGGCGCGGTGGCGCACCGATGCCGGCCACGTTGAGCACCGCCGTGCGGAAACGTGGTTCGATCGCGAGCACGACGCCGGCGATGCGCGCCCCCCAGCTCGTGCCAATGAAGCCCAGTCGCGTGCTGTCGACGTCTGGTCGGGTCAGGGCATAGTCGATCGACCGCCGCATCTCCCGCGTCCAGCGCACCATCTGGTCGCGGTGCTCGATGGTCGGGGTAACGACGTCTCCCTGCACGGCGGTGGTTCCACGGCCATATGTGTGTTCATAGATCGGGTAGACCACCGCCCGTCCGCTGCGCACGAAGAAATCCACATACGACATCGACAGGTTGGCGCGGTCGCGCAGGATGAATGCGTCCGACGCCGGCCAGACGACCAGCGTCTGGAACGGCGGCTGGACGCGTTTGGGCAGGAACAGTACGACTTGCATCCGCGCGGTGCCGGGCACATCGAACTCGATGTCCTCGCGCACCCAATCGTTATGCGTCGTGTCGCGCGCGACGACCTGCGCATTCAATGGCGTCGGGTCGACGTCGTACAGCGCGCGGTAGCTCCGGAACGTGGCGTCGTCGACCGGCCGGAGCGTATTGATGTCACGGGTCAGCGGGGAAATAGGAGCACTCGCCCTCGCGAGGTCCTTCCCTTCGCCGACGCGCCGCACCAGCCGGATGCCGTTGATCGGGGATCGGTCGAACTCGGGCTGCGCGTAGATCTCGGAGAACAGGTATGGAGGATCGGACCAGCCGCCGCCCAGGATATAGCGGCTCCCGGGCTCCCGCGCATTCAACGTCCATTCGCGCACGT
>CBIHMX010000259.1:0-4685 GCA_966211115.1 uncultured Gemmatimonadaceae bacterium
GTACATGGCCGTCGCCGTGGGCATTGCCTGCACCGGCGCCACGCTGACCGTCGCCGCGGGAAACGTCATCTTCACCGCGCCTAACGCGACGACCAGGTCGCCGTCGCGCCGCTCGATGACCCGGCCGGTCTTCCCGCCCATGGCATGCACGATCACCAGCATGCCGGGCTCCGGCTCGCCTTGGACGGCGGCCGCCGGTCGCGGCCTCACCGGCGTATCCAGCTCGCCCAGTCGCTCGCGTTGTGATTCGGCGAGCTGCTCCACCCGCTGGCGTGCCTCGCGCGCCGTTTCATCGACCTGCGCCGCCGCAGCCCCGCGCAGCTCCCTGATGGTCCGCTCGACTTCATGGCGCGCATCGAGCAGGTAGCGCCTGGCTTCCTGCCGGCTCTCCCGCTCGAACGCCAACTCGCGCTCCCGCAATTTCGCCTCGCGATCGGCGAGCCGGTGCGCCGTCTCCCTCGCGCCTTCGAGCGATTCGGCGGCTCGCGCCTCCAGTTCCCTCAGCGCCGTATCACGTGCTTCCAGTGACGCCAGCAGGGCGTTCACATCGCGTTCGACCCTTGGCACGCGCTCCTCGGCGTTCGCGAGGACCTCGTCAGGCAGCCCAAGCCGCCGGGCAATGCTCAGTCCATACGAGCGCCCCGGGATGCCCTTGATCAACGCGTACGTCGGCGCCAGGTGATCGGCATCGAACTGCAGCGATGCGTTCACCACACCCTGGACTTCACTCGCCAGTTCCTTGAGGGCACCCAGGTGCGTGGTGGCGATCGACATGGCCCCGCGACGCGTCAGCACCTCGAGTACGGCACCACCCAGCGCCGCGCCCTCGAGGGGATCGGTGCCCGAGCCAAGTTCGTCGAGCAGGACCAGTGATCGTGGCGTCGCGCGCCGCAGGATCTCGGCGATGTTCTTCAGGTGCGCGCTGAACGTCGAGAGACTCGCCTCGATCGACTGTTCGTCGCCGACATCAGCGAACACGTCATCGTAGACGACGAGTGCGCTGCCTGGCGCCACCGGCACGGGAAGTCCCGATTGGGCCATCACCGACACGAGACCGATTGCCTTCAACAAGACCGTCTTGCCACCGGTGTTCGGGCCGGACACCAGCAAGGTACGCTCGCCCTCGTTCAGCTCGAGTGAAAACGGAACCACCTCGATACCCTGCGCCAGCAGCAACGGATGCCGCGCGCCCTTGAGCGCCACCGTGCGTCCCGGCGGGTTCCAGGTTACTGGTGCACACCGGTATTCGATCGCGAATCGCGCGCGCGCAAAGAACCCGTCGAGCGACGCCATCGCGTCGTACGATGCGATGAGCGGACCGGCGAGCGGTCGCAGCCGCTCGGTCAGTTCGCTCACGATGCGATCGACTTCCCGGACTTCATCCGCCTCGAGTTCACGAATGGTGTTGCAGGCTTCGATCGCCGCCGGCGGCTCGATGAACACCGTCGCGCCGCTGTGAGACGAGTCGTGAACGAGTCCGCCCACGGCGCCACGCCCCTCGCGACGCACCGGGATCACGTACCGTCCATTCCTGATGGTGACCGACATGTCCGGCACGCGCTGGTGCGATTCCAGCTTGCTCATGATCCGCTCGAGCAGCGCGACCAGTTTTCCTTCCGACTCCCGCAGTTCGCGACGCAGCCGGCGCAGCGCCGGCGACGCGCTGTCGCGAATCGTTCCATCCTCGGCGACAACCTTGTTGATGTCCGCTTCCGCCGCGCTGTCGGTGTGCAGGGCATCGCGAAAGGGACGCAGGAGACTGACCGCCAGCGCCGGCGCTTCGGCGCGCGAGAGCGCCGCTCTCGTCAGGCGCGACGATGCCAGCAGTTGGCCGATCGCCCCCAGCTCCGTCACCTGCAAGGACGATCCCATGACACCGAGCCGTTCGAGACCCGGCATGACGTCGGGAATCGGCTCGCTGCGCCAACCGGCATCGGACTCGACGAGGCTGCGCATTGCCGCTACGCGCGAGTGCTCCAGTTCGAGCCATTCCGGTTCGTGGCGCGGCTCGAGACTGCGGACGCTGCCGGCGCCCGCACTCGTTGCCGCGCGCTCCGCGACCAGCTCGCGAACGCGCGCAAACTCGAGAACCGCCAGCGCGTGACCGTTCATATCACTGCGCGTTCTGCGTTGCGCGCTGAACTGCAGTCGTCATCCCGGCGGCCACGTCATGCGCCGCCCGCCGAGCACGTGGACGTGCAGGTGAAAAACAGTTTGTCCCGCGCCCGCATTGGTATTGATCACGGTGCGGTATCCGGCCTCGACCAGCTTCTCCTGCCGCGCGACGTCGGCCGCCATTGTCATGAGCCGGCCAATGAGCAGCGGGTCACTGACGTCGTCCAGCGTCGAGACGTGCTGGCGCGGAACGACCAGCACGTGCGTGGGTGCCTGCGGTCCGATGTCGCGGAACGCGATACAATGGTCATCTTCGGCCACGATCGAAGCCGGTATTTCCCGGCGCACGATCCGGCAGAACAGGCAATCAGCCGACACGGCGGTCTCCCTGCTGGTGGTGAAGCAGCGCGCGGGCAATGGCCACGCCCGCCGCACCCGCCGTCTCGAAGCGGAGGATCCCCGGACCTAACGAGACTGGCAGGAAACCGGCGTCGCGCAGCTCGGCCATTTCGGCATCTTCCAGGCCACCCTCCGGACCGAGCGCGAGGGTAATCGGCGCGTTCACGCTCACACCGAACACTGGCGGCGCGGCCGGGTCGAGGACAAGCCGCGTGCCGGCTGGCGGCACCGCGTTCAGCGCTCGCGTCAACGGAGCTTCGGGGTGGATCTGCGGCAAGTGCGCGCCGCCCGATTGCTCGAGCGCGGCAATCATCCGGCCGCGCACCTTGGCGCTGAACATCGGCCCTTCGCCACGAGGCGAGACGCTCTTCGACCGGCGCCACAACACAGGTCTCCAGCTCGTGACCCCGAGTTCGGCGCCCTTCTCGGCGAGCCACAGCATTCGATCCCGATCGGCTACCGGAACGAGCAGGTGTACTTCAGGAAGCGGCTCGATTTCCTCGACGTCCGCGATTTCAACGGTCACCGAATCCTTCGCTTCGCGCACGATCATGGCCGATGCACGTCTTCCTTCGCCGTCGACGAGGGCGATGGTACGACCGGCGCCGATTCGTCGAACGCGCAGGTGCCGCGCGACCGCCTCCCCCAGCGACACTTGTGCGCGGGGCTCCAGCGGAGACTCGGTCATGAAAAACGTCGCTAGGGCCGCTGCGCCAGTGCGCTCCACCAGTCTTCCTCCACGTGCGTCTTCCGGAGTCGCCAGTCATCGCGCTCGAGCGCGTCGACCACGACATGGTGTTCGTTGTCCAGGATTCCCGCCAGCACGACGTGTCCACCCGGCGTCAACGCATCGGCGATCGCCGGCAGCAGGTCGATGATCACCGATGAAATGATATTGGCGGCAACTACGTCGACGGGCGCGGCGAGCGGCAACAGCACACTCGCATCCCCCTCGAACAGGTGCACGACGTCGCCGGCGTCGTTTCGTGAAACGTTTTCCGTGGCGTTGTCCTGGGCTTCGGGATCGAGCTCGATGGCCCACACTCGCGACGCACCGAGCTTTGCCGCGGCGATCGACAGCACCGCGCTGCCGGACCCGAGGTCCGCTACCGTGGAGCCGCGTCGTACCACGTCCTGAAGCAGGAGGATAGCACCACGCGTCGACGCGTGATCACCGGTTCCGAACGCCATGCCGGGATCGATCACGATCGTCGACGCACGATCGAGGTCAGCGGAGAGCCAGGGCGGCGCAATCGTCAGTTTCCCCACCGTCACGACGCGCGCGTGCTCTCGCCAGGCAACCGACCAGTCAACGGCCGGCGCTTCGCTCACCAGGCACTCCGCACCCGGATCGATGGCCTGTACGGCGGCCGCCGCGGCATGAGCATCCTGCTCGGCCGGGAAGCTGGTGACGAGCGCGAAACCGTCTTCATGCACGCCCTGTGCTCCCGTCGCAAACAGCGCCGCCATCGCTTCCTCGCGATGAGCCGCCGACTCAACGCGAAGGCTGTACCAGCTCACGCGCCGAGCGCTTCACGCATGCGCGTCCAGAATCCCTTCTCACGTGCCTGTGTCGGCGGCGAAACCGCCAGCTCACCGAGTCGCTTGACGATCGAACGCTCTTCGTCGGACATGGCGTCGGCGTCCGGCGTCCACAACTGCACTCTCACGTGGAGGTCGCCGGTGCCGCTTCCGTTCACGCGTGGCAGCCCGCGTCCGCGCAGGTGCACGATCTGCCCGCTGGCGGTGCCGGGGGAAACGCGCATGCTGACCGTGCCGGTGACCGTCGGCACCGTGACGTCACCACCGAAGACGAGCTGTGGGAAGGTGACCAGCACCTCGCAGTACAGATCCTCGCCGTCCCGCTCGAATCGCGGGTCTTCCTTCACGTCGAACACCACGAGGACGTCGCCACGCGCGCCACCTCGGGGACCGGCGTTTCCAACGCCTCGCAGCGTCATGTACTGCCCCGTCGACACGCCTGCCGGAATCTGGACCGGCACGGAGTGTTCACCGCGAAGTCGTCCCTCACCCCGGCACTTCTTGCACGGGGAGGAAATGATCTGCCCTTCTCCGTGACAGGTCGGGCACGGCATGACGCTGACGAACTGGCCGAAAAACGAACGCTGGGCGCGGCGCACCTCGCCGTGGCCGTTGCAGGTCTCGCAGGT
>CBIHMX010000260.1:0-4658 GCA_966211115.1 uncultured Gemmatimonadaceae bacterium
ACCCTGAAGGGCAAGCGCGTACTCGGCATGTTGTCGTATGCGCTGACGGCTACGCGGGCGGCATTTGGCGGCGACCTGCTGAACCTGACGATCACCGTCGACGGAAAAGTGCTGCACGTTCGCGCCATCATGGCGATGGTGGCCAACGCCGGTTCGATACTCGGCGGCCGATTCGCGCTCGGACCTGACGTGAAGCCTGACGATGGTGAGCTCGACCTGTGCCTGTTCACGCCGGCGAAGATCAGCGAAGTGGTGTCGGTTCTCTGGCGGATGTTACGGAAAAACTTCCGGCCTCATCCCCGGATGCAATTCCTGCGGGGAAGGCATTTCGTGATAAGCGCTGATCCACCCGTGTCTGTGCAGGCGGATGGTGATATTGTGGGTCGGACGCCGGTCGAGATACGGGTCGAAGCCGGAGCGGGGGTGTTCCTGGTGCCGTGACACCAGCTCCCGGCCCGCTGTCATTACCATGGAGGGTCCCATGACCGAATTACGGGAACGCGACGCGATGAACTGCCGCGCATGCGGCAACGAGGAGCGCGCCTCGGAAGGGTACCCGTGTCACGGGTGCGGCACGTTCATCTGCCAGGTCTGCTCGATGAAAGGGGTGACGCTGTGCCGCCGTTGTGCCGCCAGGACCGCCACGCCATCACCGACACCCGAATGAATCAGGTCGATTTCCGGCCACTTGGCCTGATGGTCGGGCATGCGACCGACGCCGAGGGTGGTACCGGGGTTACTGTCGTCCGCCACGAACAGGTCCGGTGGCGTGGCGGTCATTGCATAGTTGGGCGTGCGACGGGCACCCGTGAACTGCAATCGCTCACGCCGACCAGTCTGGCCGACCGGGTGGATGCGGTGATGTTGACCGGCGGATCGGCCTTCGGTCTCGATGCCGCGGCGGGCGTGATGCGATGGATGGAAGAGAATACTCGCGGACACCCCATCGGTGACTTCGTCGTGCCCATCGTTCCGGCGGCGGTGATTTTCGACCTCCTGCCGCTCGGTCGGCCCGACCGCCGGCCGACACCCGACATGGCGTATGCGGCGTGCGCGTCAGCCGTCTCGATAGGCATCGAGGAGGGAAGCGTGGGCGCGGGAACGGGTGCCACTGTCGGCAAGGTTGGCGGGCGCGAAGGCGCCATGAAGGGTGGCGTGGGTTGCTGGTTCGAAAGCGTGGGTGAGTTGATGGTCGGCGCGGTGGCGGTCGTAAACGCGTTCGGGGACGTGCGGGACCAGGACGGCCGGATTATCGCCGGCGCGCGGGGCGCGGACGGGCGCTTTATCGACTCGGCGAAAATCCTGGCCGAAGGACCGCCGGCACCTCCGGGCAGCCCGACCACGTCGAACACGACGCTGGCAGTCGTGGCGACGAACGCCGCATTGTCCCGGTCAGCCGTTTCCGAGCTCGCGCAGGCATCGGCGGCGGCGCTCTACCGGCGCATAACGCCGGCTGGAACGTCGTACGATGGCGACATCGTGTTTTCCCTCTGCCGGCATGAGGGGCTGACGGTTCCGTTGGTCCAGGTGGAGTCGCTGGCGGTGCGGGTCCTGGGAGTGGCGATCGAGCGGGCGGTCCGGTTGGCGAAATAGGGAACAGAGCACGTTGCGGCTGGGCTGCGGAATCGGCCCCCGTCGACGAATCGAAAACGTGGTCGGTCCTATTTCGCAATCAACACTCGCCAACTGATGCTCGTAGCATCACCTTAGGAGCACGAATCCGTCCCTTTCTCCCCACGATTCAGATGCGCCTTTCTCCCACCCGTTTTTCCCTGGTGGCGTTGCTCGCTGCTCCGTCAGCGCTCGCTGCCCAGGCCGTCGATTCCGCGACACTCGCGGGCATGCGATGGCGAAGCGTCGGTCCGGCGGTCTTCGAGGGCCGTATTGCCGACATCACCGGCATTCCGTTTCCATCGCGCACGCTATTCGTAGCTCCCGCGGCGGGCGGAGTATGGAAGAGCACCAACGGCGGCGTCACGTTCCGGCCGACGTTCGACGACAAGCCAGTATCTTCGATGGGTGCGCTCGCGGTTGCGCCGTCCGA
Organism: uncultured Gemmatimonadaceae bacterium; assembly: GCA_966211115.1. Taxonomy (GTDB): domain Bacteria; phylum Gemmatimonadota; class Gemmatimonadetes; order Gemmatimonadales; family Gemmatimonadaceae; genus JABWBJ01. The sequence goes on from CBIHMX010000260.1 coordinate 2,045, forward strand.
CACCATGCAGGTCTGGGCGGGAACCGGCGAGCAGAACTCGCGTAACTCGATCGAGCCGGGGGGCGGCGTCTACAAGTCGACCGACGGCGGCATCACGTGGCGCCTGATGGGCCTGGAGAAGACGCAGCACATCGGTCGCATCGTCGTACATCCACGCAACCCGAACATCGTCTACGTCGCCGCACTCGGCGCCGCCTGGGCGACGAATCCCGAGCGCGGCCTGTACAAGACGGAAGACGGTGGGCAGACGTGGAAGCTCTCCAAGTTCATCAGCGACCGTGCGGGTTTCATCGACATCGAACTGGATCCGGCGAACCCCGACATCGTCTGGGCGACGAGCTGGGAGCGCATCCGCGGTCCGTACTACCTCAAGTCCGGCGGCCCGGGCTCGGCGTTATGGAAATCCACTGACGCCGGCGCCACGTGGACCGAAGTGAAAGGCAACGGCTTTCCGGAGACGCAGAAGGGCCGTATCAACCTGTCAATTTTCCCGGGCGACGGCCGGATCGTTTACGCGATCGTCGAGGCGGATTCGGCGCCTAACACGCGCACGGGGCAGCCGCCGCAGCAGCTCAAGAACGGTTTGTATCGCACGACCGACGGCGGTGCCAACTGGGAGAAGATGCACAACTCGAACACGCGGCCGTTCTACTACTCGATGGTGAACGTGCACCCGCGGAACTCCAATCGCGTCTGGTTCTCGTCCACGCCGATGTTGTTCTCGAATGACGGCGGCCACACGGCGTACGAAGCATTGCGCGACGTGCACATCGACACGCACGCACTGTGGATCGATCCGGGCGACCCGGAACACATGGCGGTCGGCAACGACGGTGGTCTGTACATCACGTGGGACGGCGGCGGCGCGTGGGACTTCGGCGAATACCTGCCGATCGGCCAGTTCTATGAAGTGAGCTTCGACTACCGCGTGCCCTATCACATCTGCGGTGGTGCGCAGGACAATGGCTCGTGGTGTGGCCCGAGCCGCCGCAAGAACGGCAACGCACAGAACAGCTACTGGTTCATGGTGACCGGCGGCGACGGATTCTACACGCAGCAGCATCCGCGCGAACCGTGGATCGTGTTCTCGGAATCACAGGGCGGCAACATCCAGCGCACCAACCTGCGCACCGGTGAGGGCGATCCACTGGCCAAGCCGGGTTACCGCCAGCGGTACCTGATGCTGGAAGACTCGATCATGATGGTGCGTGGTGACACCATGCGGGCGCCCCCGCGCGACGTCACTCGGCTGATCACCGACTTGCGCACTCGCCAGGTGGCCGACTCGATCGAATGGACGATGCGGTACAACTGGAACACGCCGTATTTCCTGTCGCCGCACAATCCCGACGTGCTGTATGCGGGCGGCAGCCGCGTGCTCAAGTCCACGTATCGCGGCGACAACCTGCAGCCGATCTCGCCCGACCTTTCCAAGAAGCAGTGGGGGAAGATCGACACGAGCATGACGAAGACCGGTGGCATAACGCGAGACGCGACTGGCGCCGAAACGTATGGCACGGTGGTGGCACTGGCCGAATCGCCACGCCGGGCGGGATGGTTGATGGCCGGTACCGACGACGGCAACGTCTGGCTCACGCAGAACGACGGCGATTCGTGGCAGCAGGTGCCCATGTCCCGGTTCCCCGGAATGGCCAGCGGCGACATCTACGCCGGCAAGTTCGAGGCGTCGCGGTTCGACGACAACACGTTCTACGTCACGTTCGACAATCACCGCAACAACGACTTCACGCCGTACGTGTACGTGACCACCGACTGGGGCAGGACCTTCCGGTCGATCGTGAACAACCTGCCGAAGGAGAGCCCGGCGGACTACGCACGCGTGCTGCGCGAGGACCCGGCGAACCGGGACCTGCTGTTTCTCGGCACGTCGCGGGCCGTGTACTACTCGCTCAACAGGGGCCAGAGCTGGCAACGGTTCATGAGCGGGATGCCTAACGTCCCGGTCTACGACCTCCAGATCCATCCGCGCGACCGCGAGCTCATCGCGGCGACGCACGGCCGGAGCTTCTGGATCGTGGACATCCAGCCGCTGTCGCAGATGACGCAGCAGGTGATGGCGGCGAACGCGCACCTGTTCGAGCCCCGCGTCGCGTACGATTACGGCGAGATGGGGAACTATGGCGAGGCCGGCTACGGGCACGGGCACAAGACGTTCCAGTCCCCGAGCCCGCCGCATGGCGCCGAGATCTCGTATCGTATCGGTGCGGGAGCGGCCAGTGCGGCGCCGGCGAGCGGCGGCCAGGGACGTGGTGGCCGCGGTGGGGGCCCGAGTGCGTCCATCCTCGTCACCGATGCGTTAGGCGACACCGTGGCCGTCGTGAACGGCCCGGCTACGGCAGGCCTGCACAAGGTCTACTGGAACTTCCGGGGCCGGGCCACGCCGGTGCGGGCCACGTTAGGCCCGTCGCAATTGCGGGACAGCACCAACGTCGCCCGGCGCATCACCGCCATCTTCGATTCGGTTACGCGCGCCGGCACGGTACCGCAGGCAGCGGCTGACCGCATGAAGAACGCGCTCCTGTCCGGCAACATCGGCGGGGGTGGTGGTCGCGGCGGTCGCGGTTGTCGTGGTGGCGGTGACGAGCCCCAGGGC
>CBIHMX010000261.1:0-4652 GCA_966211115.1 uncultured Gemmatimonadaceae bacterium
GATATCCAGCGCTCGCGCCGCTGCATCCCGCCATTCCAGCGGCTGACGGACTGATTCTCCGCGGCCAGCTCGTGTATCCGCACGGAAACACGGGTAGCAAGTATCCGCTTGCTGTCATGGCGCCGCAGTATCCGTCCACCATGGACAGCTACGCACCCCTCGCCGCCGACCTCCACGCGCTCGGCGTTGCCACACTCGCGTTCGACCTGCGTGGCCATGGCAAGTCGATCTGGACGGCATCTGGTGCGAAGGTGGCGCCAACGCCGGCCGAGCCCACGATGGAAGCGTTCGGCGAATCGTTCATGGGCAGCGCGAGCGCGGTCGGTTTCTCCCACATTGCCGACGACATCGTCCGCGTCACCGCGTGGGGGATGGCGCAGAACTTCATCGACACCACGAAGGTGATGCTCGTCGGGTCGAGTGTCGGCGGAACCGGCGTGTTGCTGGCGGCGCCCCGGTTACCGTCGATCAGCGCGATCCTCACGTTCGCGGCGGCGGGAGCGCCCGCGCACTCGGCCGACGCCCAGCGCCGCATCGGCGAAAACTGCCGGGCCGTGAAGACCCCCATGCTGTTGACGTCGTCCGAGAAGGACCCGTTCGGCGGCGCCGATCACATCCGGGAGTGGGGCAAGGACCTCAGGCACGTGGACTCGAAAATCGTCCGCGGGTCTGACCATGGCATGGCGATCTACTACGACGTGCGCCGGGACGTGGTGGCTTTCGTGAAGCGAACCATTGCTCCGCCCCGGCGGGCGCGTCCGGTCAGGCGTTAGGCTCCGCGGAGCACTCACTTCGGCCTGGCGCGCCCGATGATGATCGTGATGTTGTCCAACCCGCCGCCGTCGAGCGCGTCCTGCAGCAGTTGCTCGCAAGCCTGCCTGGCGCTGGTCATGGAGCCGAGCACTTCGGCAATACGTTCATCGCTGACGTGACGCGTCAGGCCATCGGAACACATCAGGTGAACGTTGGCCCAGTCCGCCTGCAACCGCGTCACAACAGGCGTGGTGGTGTCGCCGCCGATCGCGCTCGACAGCACGTTCGCCATCGGCGTCTTTGCGGCCGCGGCGCGCGTCAGCACGCCGTCGTCGACCAGGTCCTGGGCCAGCGTCTGGTCGCGAGTGACCTGGTTCAGCCGGCCCCCGCGGTAGACGTAGTACCGAGAGTCGCCTAACTGCAGCAGGTAGTACGCGGGCCATACGCCAATGAACAGCGTCAGGGTGGTCGCCATCGTCCCGGTGACGCCCTGCTCGAGCCGGCGCTGACGGACGGCTTCGTGCGCCCGCATCGCCGCCGCCTGGAGCACCTCGGTGAATTCCTCCTTCTCCGCGCGCGCGCCGTAGTACACGAGCATACTGTCGTTCACGTACTGCATCACGGTCTCGAGTGTCTTCGAGCTGGCCTCGGCCCCTCCAATCCCGCCCCCGACGCCGTCGGCGACCATGGCCAGGTACGCGAGCCGTTGCTCACCGTGGGGCAGCTTCTCCGCCGCCTCGAGGTTGCTGCTCACGACCTCGACGCGCTTGTGGATCGTGGCCAGGAGGAACCGGTCCTGGTTTTCCTTCCGCACCTTGCCGGCATGCGACAGACCGAACACGTCGAGTTCGTCGTCGCGGGGCGAAGGGTTGGGGGACGGCTCGGCCATGTGCGTGTCAGGGAGGAGGTGGCATAACGCGGCGTATGACGCCGTCCGCCTTGTTCAACAGGAACAACTGGTCGTCGTGGCCGGTGCCGAAACGAAGGTCGGCGCGGGAAGCGGGTTGTTTCCCCTGCTGCGTGTTCTTCTCGCGGATGACCTGGAGGAATGTCTTCGTTTCGCCCTGGTCGTTGAACAGCACGCGCCGGATGTGATCCTGCCCGGCCGCCTGCGTGTCATCGGCCGATATGGTCAGCACTTCACCACTCGGCATGTCGCCGAAGATGATGCGGTTACGTAGCGGAGCGATCGCCGCCGCGCGATACACGACGAGTCCCGTCACCGCCGCGCGATTCGAGAGCACGGAATCGGTGTGGTCGAATTCTGCGATCGGGAACGTCATGTCCGGATCGCTACGCGGGCCAGCGGTGTCGACGCCGCTCCGGCCTGCATAACGAAAACTGGCCTCCCAGACGCTCCAGCCCAGGTTCCCGCCTTTCGGTACCGGGCTGATTTCCTCGACGATGTTCTGCCCGATGTCGGCGACATACATGCGGCCGTTGGCGGGATCCCAGCCGAAGCGCTGCGGGTTGCGAACACCCGAGGCCCAGATTTCACCGAGCACTCCGCGAGTGGATACGAACGGATTGTCGGCAGGAATTCCGTACTTGCCATTTCGGCTGTTCCTGCCCGTGGGGTCGATCCGCAGGATCTTGCCGAACGGGGACGCCATGTTCTGCGCCAGCTTGAGCGGGTCGCCGCCGCTCCCGCCGTCGGCGAAGCCGATGTAGAGCATGCCGTAGTCCGGCTGGCCCGACCTCGAGAGCGGATTGAAGGCGAGCAAGCCGCCGTTGTGGTTGGCGAACGGTTGCTCCACGCGAAGCATCTCGCGCGGAGGGTCGCCGTCGTACGTCGCAGCCGAAGGATTTTTTGCGGTCCATTCCATCAGCACCATGTCGTGCGTGTTGCTCCCGCCGCCGGGTGTGAAGTCAGGCTCGGGCTCGGTGTTGGCGACGTCGGACCAGGTGTAGAACCTTCCGAAGCCGGGCGTACCGGATTCGTGGAATTGCGGATGGAACGCAAAACTCTGGAATCCGCGTTCACGGCCCTGTGACTGGATGCGAAGACCCCAGCGTTCGTCGTTGATGTCGGCGAAGGGCGTAACGGTCTTGCCGTCGGGACTCACGCGATAGAGCGGGCCACGCATGTCGTTGACGAAGAGATTCCGCGTGCCGGGTTCAGGCGCGAGCAGCATCATGCGCGCTGCGACGCCGCCGATATCGGGAAGCTGGGCAAATTCCTGCAGTCCAACCACCGCGGCGTCGTTCGTACGAATTCCGGACGCGTAGGGATTCGTGACCTGTGCCGCGAGCGGCACCACGGACAGCATGGCTGCAATCGCCAGGATGGGAACGCGAGTCATCTGTTAGGTCCCATGGTTGGGAGGTCGTAGGTCGTAGGTCGTGAGGTCGTGAGGTCGTGAGGTCGTGAGGTCGTGAGGTCGTGAGGTCGTGAGGCGGGAGCGAGAGAAAAGGACCGCAGGGAAATTGCCAGAACCGTGCTTCGTCCACGCTACGTATTTCAGTCTGACGTCTCACGTTCTCACGTTCCAACGTCTCACGTCCTCACGTCCTCACGTCCTCACGTCCTCACGTCTCACGTTCTCACGTTCACTTCATCCATCTGTCCTCGAGCACGGAAAACGGCTTCACATACTCACGGCCACCCACAGTGAGCTTGGCGACATAGCTGCCGGGCTGTGCTGCGCCGCCACCACCGCCACGACCTCCGACCACTCCAGTGCAACTGACGTTAGGCTGCGGAGCATTCGCCGCTGGTGGAGTCGCCGGTGCTCCGGCACGGCCGCCGCCACCACCACGACCGCCGCGGCCAGCGCCGACCGACAGCATGGGGGCCACCAGCGTCCACTGTACCCGATGGATGCCCGGACGAGCCGGCATCGACGTTTCGCATAACGCCCGACCGTTGGGATCGCTGACCGTGACCTTGGCGTCACCGGTGACCCCGGCGCCGATATGGAAATGAATCGCCGTGCCCCGCTGCGGGTTCTCACCCTCGAACTGCTTCTCACCGCCGGTGGACACGTCGAGGCGGATGTCGCTCAGATAGGCGACCGCCGGTCGAACGTCGAACAGGTGTGCCGGAGCTGACCGCACGGCGGGTGTCAACTGCTGGAGCGGCGTGATGTCGTCAGCGATCCAGATGCTGCGACCATGCGTGGCGGCGATCAGATCGCCGTCGCGCGGATGAATGTGGATGTCGTCAGTGCGAACGGTCGGATAGTTGTTCATGAACCGTTCCCAGTGCTGGCCGCCGTCGAGCGAGATGAACAGGCCGAACTCCGTTCCGGCGTACAGCAGATCGCGGTTTTTCGGATCTTCGCGCACGACCTGCAGATTGCCGTACTCCGGCAATCCATTCGTGATTCTGGTCCAGGTCCGCCCGTAATCGCGCGTGACGAAGATGTACGGCCGGAGATCGTTGCTGCGGTGGCCATCGATGGCGACGTACGCCGTCGCCGGATCGAAGTGCGACGCGTCGATGCGGGCAATCCAGTACGGGTTGTCGCCGTCGAGCGCGCCGCCAGGCAGTCCGGTGATGTTCTTCCCGACTTCCGTAAACGTGACGCCGTTGTCGCGGCTCACCTGGATGAGGCCATCGTCGGTCCCTGCCCAGACCACGCCGGCGACGGCGCGCGATTCCGAAATCGAGATGATCGTGCTGAATGCCGAAACGCCGTCATTCTTCGACAACTGTGCCGTGGTACCGGGCGCTCCCATGACGGTGATCCGGCAGCGATCGACCTGGCGAGTCAGGTCTTCGCTCGCCGTCCACAGGTCGCCCTGGTTGTCGGACCGGAACAGGCGATTGCCGCCCATCCAGATGGTGCGGTTGTCGTGCGGCGAGAGCAAAATCGGCGTATTCCAGTTCCAGCGATAGCTGTCGCCGGGTCGGGCATTCACCACGTTAGGCGTTCCGCCGCCACGACCCCCACCGC
>CBIHMX010000262.1:0-4636 GCA_966211115.1 uncultured Gemmatimonadaceae bacterium
TTCCCCTGCAGGAGCGACTGTACGCCGGTGGGCCAAACAGCGTCCGGGGATTCCGGCAGAACGAGATGGGACCGGCGATCTACATACCTAACGGCTTCGACTCGGTGTCGGTCCCCGGGCACGACACGCTCCAGTTCTGGCGCGCCGACCCGGAGCTCGTTGGCGACCGGACGGTGCCAACGGGTGGCGACAACGTCATCGTCGCGAACCTGGAGCTCCGGATGCGCGCGCCGGCGTACCCTGAACTCGTCCAGTACGCGTTGTTCGTCGACGCCGGCCAGGTCTGGAACCGTGGGCGCGCCGGCACCGGCGTGAACTTCGCCGAGATCAAGGTCACGCCGGGCATCGGCCTGCGGGTCTTCACGCCGGTCGGTCCGGTGCGCGTCGATGTCGGCTACAATCCGTACAAGCGACCCGAGGGACCGGCATACATTACGGATCGTGCCGGAAACCTGATCTGCGTAAGCCCGGGCAACACGTTGCGAGTGCTCGTGAAAGACGGCGAGCCGCCAAGGCAGATCGATGAAGGAGACTGTCCCGCGACCTACGCCCCACGTTTTGGCAAGACGTTCTGGAACCGGCTGACGGTCCAGTTCTCGATCGGTCAGCCGTTCTGATGACGCGCCGCCGCCGGATCTTCCTCGCCTTCGGCATCATCGTGGTGAGCGTCCTGCTCATCGTGGTCGGCGGCGTCGCCACACTCACCCAGTCGGAGTGGGGCACGGCGAAACTGGTGCAGTTTGGCGTCGGCCTGTTCAATCGCTCGGTGCAGGGGACGCTGTACGTCGGCCGCGTGTCGGGTTCGATCTTCACCGGCATGACCATCGACACGCTCGAGATCCGCGACAAGAACGATTCCCTGTTCGTGGCGGCGGCGAACGTGTCCATGCAGTACGACCCTCGCGACTTGATGGACCGGCGCATCCTGCTGAAGAACGTCAGCTTCGGTCGCCTGGTCGGAAACCTGTTCGAGGACTCGGTCGGGATGTTCAACTTCCGGCGGATCTTTCCCTCCGGACCGCCGGGAAAGCCGCAGGAGGCGCCCCGGCTGGCCTTCGGCCAGTTCATCAAGCTCGAAAACGTGACGGTCGATTCGGCGGCGGTCACCCTGACCACGCGCTGGTCTCCTGACAGTGCGCTGCCCCGGTCCGTGCGCGACAGCATAACGACGTTCAACCTGCAGCGGACCGACAAGGTGTTCTGGCGTGGTCCCGGTGTCATCTACGAAACAAAGAGCTGGACGAATGGCCACCTCGAGCTCGACTCGGCACGGCTCGATGATCGCCAGCAGGGTGGACGGAAGTTCGCCATCCGGGACCTGTCCATCGACGAGAGCGACCCGCCGTTCAAGTTCCGGAACGCGCGCGGCTTTGTGCGCATCCTGGGCGATTCGATCTGGGCGGAAGTCCCGCAGTTCGCGTTGCCGGGATCCTCAGGCAACATGGTCGGCAAGGTCTGGTGGGGAGGGGGAAACCCGACCCGCTTCGACCTGACCATCCGGGCTGACACGGTGTCGCTGGAAGACGTTGCCTGGGTGTACCCGACGCTCCCCGCCACCGGGGGCGGCAAGATGAACCTCAGGATCCTGAGCCAGAGGGATCCGAGGATCATCGATTACATCCTCACCGACATGGACGTCCGCACGACCGACTCGCGTCTGCGCGGCGACATGACGTTCGGGATCGGCGCACCACTGACCGTCCTGAAGGACGTTGACCTCACGGCACAGCCACTCGACTTCAGGCTCATCGAGCAACTGGCCGGTGAACCGCTGCCCTATCCCTGGCGAGGAACGATCAGCGGATCGATCATCGCCAGCGGGGGGCCGTTGAACGCGTTCGTGGTCGACACGTCCGACCTGGTCTTTCGCGATGCCAACGTGCCCGGCGCAGTAACGATCGGCCAGCTCCGCGGCATGATGGACATCCAGGAGCCGTCGCAGGTCGTGTTCAGTGGCATGAACGTCGACCTCGACCAGCTCGACCTCCGCACGTTGCAGTTCCTGATGCCGCAGTTCCCGAGACTCAACGGCCAGATCGCGGGACACACGGTCCTCGATTCGTCATGGCTGGACGTTCGCTTTTCCGATACGGACCTGACGCACACTGACGGAACCGGTCCCGCTACGCGCATGGTGGGTGGCGGACGGGTGACATTTGGTGAAACGACGACCACGTACGACGTGGCTCTCACGGCTCAACCATTGTCGTTCACCTCGTTCGCTCGCGCGTACACCGATTCGCGCATTCCACTGAAGGGTGAATACACCGGTCCGCTGCGCATCTCCGGCACGACCGATGACCTCACTGTCGCGACCGAGCTCCGCGGACCGGCGGGGATGATCGGCTACGACGGGCGCGTGGATGGCGATTCGGTCAACGGATACGCGCTCGACGGCACGGTCGCGTTCGAGAATCTCGACCTCCGAACGCTGCTCGATACGGCGGTCACACCAGTCACTTCGTTGAACGGTACTGCCGCGCTGGCAGTACGGTTCGATTCGCTGTTCAACATGGCGGGTTCGACAGAGATCGCGTTAGGCCGCTCGCGCATCGATTCGCTCCTCATCCACGACGGCGGATTGATGCAGCTCCGGTTTGCGGACGGCCGAATGACCATCTTCGGATCGGATACGGTCGATACGGAGGCGGGTCGCGCCATCGCGACGGGCGGGATCGGATTGGGCGGAAACATTCGCGACTCCCTGGCCATCAACTTTTCGATCGACTCACTGGGCGGTTTGCGCCCGTACCTCACCATTGCCGGAAGCGATTCCGTCAACGGCGTCATAGCCGGTACAGTGACGCTGAGCGGCTCGGTGGACACGCTCGATGTGGGTGGCGTGATCAACGCGACCGACATCGTGTACCCGGGCATTCGCGCGCAACACGTTCGCCTGATCCCGGCGCTCACTAACGTGTCCGGCAACATGGGTGGGACGTTGAACCTCCACTCGGACACGGTAAGCCTCTCCGGGGTCAGGTTTACGGCCATCGACGGCGACCTGAGTTTTGGCGACGGCCGGCTTGGCTCGTACAACGTTCTGGCGACGGAATTGAACGGCCCCGTCGTTTCTTCGGTGGGCGGACTCACCTTCGAGGGCGATACGGCGATCGTTCGGATCGACTCGCTGTCGCTGATGCTCGAAAACAAGCGCTACACGCTGCAACGACCGGCAGCGGTGCGGGTCGAACCAACCGTCGTGGTCGTCGATACGGTGGTGCTGGCGGCCGAGGACAACCAGCGGATGATTCTCGCCGCGAACGTGCCGGACAGCCTGCCGATAGCGGCCAAGCTCGTCCTGCAGTCGATTCCGTTGAGCGACTTCTCGACGATCGCACAGACCCGGATCCCGTTAGGGGGCGACTTGTCGGGGTCGATCGACATGACGGGCACGCGTGCATTGCCGAAGCTCACCGCCGCGGCCACGCTCAACAGTGTCACGGCAGGCGACGTCAAGGTCGCGCAGGTCTCGATGACCAGCTCGTACGAGAACAAGCGACTGCTGGCCGAAGCCAAGGTGGTGCAGGAAGACACCACGGTGCTCAGCGTGAACGCGAACTATCCGATCGACCTGGCGTTACTGCCGCTGGACCGTCGCGTCCTGGACGACACCATGCGGGTGCAGGTGGTCTCACCCGAAGTCGGGCTCGATATCCTGCAGTCCTTCACGACGAGGGTTCGTCAGGCGGGCGGAACCTTCAAGGTGGACATGGACCTCGCCGGACCGGTCGGCCAGGCGAAGCTCAACGGGGAGCTGTCGGTCACGCGGGGATTGGTGGCGCTGCCCGACCTTGGCATCACGCTTCGCGAGATCAACACCGGCCTTGTCGCGCGGAACGATACGGTGGTGATCGATACGCTGAGCATGGTATCGGGGGACGAGCTGTCCAACCGCTTCATTGCCAGCGGTTCAGTAACGCAGCCATTCAACCGGGACAGCGTCGGTTTCGACCTGCACCTGATCGCGCAGGAGTTTCACCTGATCGGGAACCGGGGTTTCGCCGATCTCGACGTCAGCGCCAATGTCACGTGGCGGGGAACCGACCTGGCCTCGAGCGCAACGGGCGTTGTGCTGGTGGACCGGGGCGACATCGCGCTGCCGGGAACGACCGACAAGGAACTCTTCAGCATCGAGGACTGGAAGGAGTTAGGCATCGACAGCACGCTGATCGGCCGGCTTGGCTTGTTGCCGTCACCAGGCGCCCGCTTCATTCGCGGCCTTTCCGCCGAGGACGTGACGGTGCAGATGGGTCCGGACGTCTGGCTGCGATCGCAGGATGCGGACATCAAGCTGACCGGCAGCGTCAACCTGACGGTGACGCGGTCCGATCGATTCAGCGAAGACAAGCTGGCGCTCACCGGCGACCTGCAGACCGAACGCGGCACCTATCGCCTGAACGTCAGCCCCCTGCAGCGCACGTTCCAGGTGCAGTCCGGGTTGCTGCGATTCGATGGCAGCGAAGGCTTCAACCCGGCAATGGACATCCGCGCCATCTACACGTCGCGGTCCATCAACTCCACGTACGGCGGCCGCAACGACGTCCGGGTCGGAGTTCGAATCACGGGCACACTCGCCAATCCAACGCTCGACCTGTACGCGGCCGATTCGCTGCTCGGCCTCTCGCAGTCCGAC
>CBIHMX010000263.1:0-4631 GCA_966211115.1 uncultured Gemmatimonadaceae bacterium
TGGAAGATGCGAACCAGCATGCCCTGCGCGCGGCGCCGACTCAGAGATGCGAGATGACGGCGTCGGCAAATTCCTTCGTCGTCGCGCTGCCGCCGAGGTCCTTCGTGCGCGTCTTCCCTCCCTTGATCGTCGACTCGAGGGCGCGGCGGATCCGGTCGGCGCGGAACCGGTCGCCGACGTGGTCGAGCATCAGGCACGACGCCAGCAACAGGGCGCCGGGGTTCGCGATCCCCTGGCCCGCGATGTCCGGGGCGGTCCCGTGCACGGCCTCGAAGATCGCGGCGTCCCGGCCAATGTTCGCGCCGGGCGCGAGGCCCAGGCCACCGACCAGCCCGGACACGAGGTCGGACAGGATGTCGCCGAACAGGTTGGTCGTGACGATGACGTCGAACTTGAGCGGGTCGAGTACGAGCTGCATCGCCGCCGCGTCCACGATCCGTTCCTCGAAGGCCAGCTTCCCCTCGTACTCCTTCGCCAGTTTCTGTCCGATGTTCCGGAAGAGTCCCTGCGAGAACTTGAGGATGTTCGCCTTGTGGACGAGGGTCAGCTTCTTCCGCCCGTGCTTCACGGCGTACTCGAACGCATAACGAATGACGCGTTCCGATCCCACGCGCGTGATGAGCGCGATGGATTCCGCCGCCGCCTGTGGATCGTCGCCGATGCGGATGTAGTGTTCGAGTCCGGCGTAGAGACCCTCGGTGTTCTCGCGGATCAGCACGATGTCGACGCCGTCGTACCGGCCGCCGGGCACGAGGTCCTTCGCCGGCCGGACGTTCGCGTAGAGATCGAACGTCTGCCGGAGAGCGACGTTCACCGACCGATACCCTTCGCCGGACGGCGTTTCCAGCGGGCCCTTGAGCGCCAGACGAGTGCGCTTGATCGACTCGAGCGTCTCGTCAGGCATCGGGTTGCCTTTCTGGGCCACGCCGGCGGCGCCGGCCACCTGCCGGTCCCAGTCGAAGGTCGCGCCGGCCGCTTCGAGCACGGCCAGGGTGGCGTCGGTAATGTCCGGCCCGATGCCGTCACCGGGAATCAGCGTGCAGGCGATTGCCATGATGTTGTCAGGGAACGACGAGGTCCGCAAACCGGCGCGCAAGGGTGGCGCCCAGGGTCGGTGTGTAATCGGGAAGGTCGGGGCCCTGGATGTCGCCGATGAAGACGAGCCGGGAGCCCCGGACATCGAGGATCGCCATGCGCAGGACGCCACGACCCGTGCCCGACGCGCTTCCCGCTTCGAAGCGCACTTCCACGGGGATGAGCGCATAACGAGCATCGTGAAAGCCGGCGAGCGCGCGAAGCTGCGACGCCACCGGCTCCGGAATGTTCGAGTCGCGCGAGCGCTCCAGGAACCGGACCGCGTCGCCGGCCCGGATTTCCGCCGGGTTGGTGGCATACGTGGGATTCCGGCGGGCCGTGCGAGCGAGCTCGCTCGCCATGACCCAGGCGGTCACTCCCTTCTCGCGGATGGCCGCTTCAAGCGATGAATCGATCGATGCCAGCAGGACGCGCGGCACACCCGCCTTCGTCCCCCAGGCAATGCCGTCGACCGCGCGCTGCGCCGGCAACACGATCAATCGGGTCGCCGCAAAGGAATTCAGGGGCGCGTCAGCCGGTGGTGCTTCGGTAACGGCTGGGCGTGAGCCGCCCCCGCAACCAGCCAGGACGACCGAGGCGATGAACAGGAGTCGGAATGCGTAAGGCATCGAGGTGCCGGAAAGCTAAGTAGGGCACGGGCACCAGAGAACGACCTTTCGGCTCGCGCGCCCGAGCCGGGAATTTGTCGTTGACCATCCCCGGACCCGAGCCCATGTTCTGCAACCTTGGAAGTCAGAGGGCAGCAGACAGGACGAGCACACCCACGCACGAGCACCAGCGTTACCAGCACCAGCCACGCACAAGCAGCAACCAAGCAACCAGCATCCATTAATGATGCCGAAACCACTGTCGATCCTGGTCTGGATACTTGTTTCCCTCGCCGGTGCGGGCGCCTTCGGCGTCATGGCGCTCGGGCGGGGTGAACAGGTCAGCGCCGCATGGCTCCTCACGGCCGCCATCTGCACCTACCTCGTCTCCTACCGGTTCTACAGCCGGATCATCGCGGCCAAGGTGTTTGCGCTCGACGCAAATCGATTGACCCCCGCCGAGCGGCTGAACGACGGCCGGGACTTCGTGCCGACGAATCGCTGGATCGTCTTCGGCCACCACTTCGCCGCCATCGCGGGTCCGGGCCCACTCGTGGGGCCGACGCTCGCCGCCCAGTTCGGGTTCCTCCCCGGCGCGATCTGGATCATCGTCGGCGTGGCGCTTGGCGGCGCGGTCCAGGATTTCGTGATTCTCTGCTCTTCCGTCCGCCGCAACGGCAAGTCGCTCGGACAGATGGCGCGTGAGGAAATCGGGCCGGTCGCCGGTGTTACCGCCCTCGTCGCCGTCCTCGGCATCATGCTGGTCCTGATCGCGGTGCTGGCGCTGGTCGTCGTCAACGCGTTAGGTGAGAGCCCCTGGGGCCTGGTCACGGTCGGCCTGACGATCCCGATCGCGCTCATCATGGGCGGCTACATGCGCTGGATCCGGCCGCACCGCGTGCTCGAGGCCACCGCCATCGGCATCGTGCTGCTCATCGTGGCGCTCTATGCCGGCAAGGAAGTTTCCGAGAGCGCCACCCTCGCCCCGATGTTCACGCTCAGCCGCGCCAACCTGGCCTGGCTGATCATGATCTACGGGTTCGCGGCCTCGGTGCTCCCCGTCTGGCTGCTGCTTGCGCCCCGCGACTACCTCTCCGCGTTCGTGAAGCTCGGCGTGGTGTTTGCCCTCGCCCTGGGCGTCCTCATCGTCCTGCCGCCGTTGCAGATGCCCGCCGTGACCCAGTTCATCGACGGCACGGGACCGGTCTTCGCGGGCAAGCTGTTTCCGTTCTGCTTCATCACCATTGCCTGCGGCGCGATATCGGGCTTTCATGCGCTGATCTCGTCAGGCACCACGCCCAAGCTGCTGCAACGTGAGCCGGATGCCCGGTTCATCGGCTACGGCGGCATGCTGCTCGAATCACTGGTCGCCATCCTGGCGCTCATTGCCGCCTGCGTGCTGACGCCCGGCGAGTACTTCGCGATCAACTCCCCGGCGGGCATCATCGGGACCAGCCCGGAGAGCGCGGCCGAGGCGATACGCAATTGGGGGTTTGTGCTCGATCCCGAAGCGTTCCGCCTCCTCACCGATAACGTGGGAGAAGAGCGGCTCCTGTCCCGCACCGGCGGCGCGCCAAGCCTCGCCGTGGGCATGGCGCACCTGTTCTCGAACGTGCTGGGCGGACCGACCGCGATGGCCCTCTGGTACCACTTCGCCATCATGTTCGAGGCGCTGTTCATCCTGACCACGCTCGATGCCGGCACGCGCGTGGGGCGGTTCATGCTGCAGGATATCCTCAAGCATGTCTGGAAACCGCTGGGACGCGTGTCGTGGTACCCGGGCGTGCTCATCACCAGCGCCCTCTTCGTGATGATGTGGGGCTACTTCCTCTACCAGGGCGTCATCGACCCGTTAGGCGGCGTGAACACGCTCTGGCCGCTGTTCGGCATCGCCAACCAGTTGCTGGCCGCGGTGGCGTTATGCGTGGGCACCACGGTCATCATCAAGATGGGGAAGGCGAAATACGCGCCCATCACCCTCGCGCCGCTGGCCTGGCTGGTCATCATCTGCATGACCGCGGGCTGGCAGAAGATCTTCTCGCCCGACCCGCGGCTCGGCTTCCTGGCGCGGGCGAACGTGTACGAAACCACGCTGGCCGCCGGAAACCTGCCGCCGGGGATCGCCAGCGCCGAGGTGGCCCAGCGCTTCATTTTCAACGACCGGATCGACGCGGCCGTGACCGCATTTTTCCTGATCGCTGTCATCATCATCCTCGCCGACAGCATGAAGGAGTGGTACAAGGTCATCTCGGGTCGGATGGCGCCAGTATCGACAGAACATCCGTTCGAGCCGAGGACCGCGGCCGCCGGCGACTGATTCCCGAAGGATCGCCGCTACTTGTCATTCGCGCCTGACAAACTGACTGCAGCTCTCGCCGATCGATACCGGATCGAGCGGGAGCTTGGCAGCGGAGGCATGGCAACCGTCTTCCTCGCGCGCGATCTCCGCCACGATCGCCGAGTGGCCCTCAAGGTGCTGCGGCCCGATCTCGCCTCGGAGGTGGGCGCCGACCGCTTCCTCCGCGAGATCAAGCTCGCCGCCGGGCTCACGCATCCGCACATCATGCCCCTGTTCGACTCGGGGGAGGCGGCCGGGTTTCTCTACTACGTGATGCCGGTGATCGAAGGGCTCTCGCTCCGCGACCGGCTCCGGAAGGAACATCGCCTTCCGGTGGACGATGCCGTGCGCGTCGTCCGCGAAGTCGCTGATGCGCTGGACTATGCGCACCGCCGCGACGTGGTACACCGCGACATCAAACCCGAGAACATCCTGTTGCACGATGGGCATGCGCTGGTCGCCGATTTCGGAATCGGCAAGGCGGTGTCGGCGACGACGGCGAACGCCACCATGACGCAGGTCGGTGTCGCCATGGGGACGCCGGCCTACATGAGCCCGGAACAGGCGGCCGGCGAGCACGCGATCGACGGCCGCAGCGACCTGTTCTCGTT